>DATHTZ010000073.1:0-17079 GCA_035462675.1 Nitrospiraceae bacterium
GGATCATTTCTTTACCTTCCAACACGCTGTCCATTGGAGCCGGATTCTTGTGCAAGGGCCAGGGCAGGTTTCTGGGACTGGTACCTTGCGGAGGAGCGTCCGCGCTCTGGCCGAAAGCAATTGGACTCGATGTGGCATTTCAGGAATGGTTCTATGAGCCACGGACGGTTGCCGGGAATTTGAACCCTAGCGTCGATGGGACCTATCACGCCTATGTTCATTTGGGAACTGTCAGTATGAAATTCATGTTCTGAAGAAATTACACAGATCTCCGATCTTGGAACTCTATCCTCGGATATCTGTTGTGATTACGAGGTTATTTTCGAGAGGGCTTTTCTCATCTCCGCGACAGTGTTGGCATCGAGACCGGTTGCCGTTAATTCGGCATCTGTAGCCGCAGCGATATTCGCCAAGCTGCCATATTGCTTAAGCAGGCGGGCCCGCGTGACCTCGCCGATGCCGCGTACCTGATCGAGTGAAGAGACCATCAAAGCCTTGCCGCGCAGCTTGCGATGGAAGGTAATGGCAAATCGATGGGCCTCGTCGCGAATGCGTTGCACGAGATGGGTGGCCGGGGAGTTCGCGCGAAGCACAACAGGATTTTTTCGACCCGGCAAGAAAATCCGCTCATACTTCTCGCCGCGCGCTTTGGCTAATCCGATAATCGCCAGGTCTCGATGGCCGACCTGTTTCAACCCTTCCATGGCCGCGGCGAGCTGGCCTAATCCTCCATCGATGAGGATGAGATCCGGGCGCGCGAGATTCTTGCTGTCTCCATACCGGCGTGTGACGACTTCCTGCATGCTGGCGAAATCGTTGGCGCCGGTCACGGTTTGAATCTTGAACCGGCGATAATCGGCTTTCTTCATCTGGCCGTCTTCCCATACGACCATGGACGCAACGGACTGATTGCCCATTGTGTTCGAAATGTCGAAGCCTTCGATGCGTCGAGGCGCGATGTCCAGTCGTACGAGCCGTTTGAGTTCTTCAATGGCCTGCCGTCCTATTTCCTCGTCTCGCAGATGATTGGCCACGGCAGCACCGGCGTTCTCTTCCGCCAGGAGAAGCAATTGGTGTTTCACGCCCCGCTCAGGGGCCACGACACGGACGGCGTTTCCTCGTTTCCCCGAGAGCCACTCTTCGATGACCGTGGCGTCGTCGAGGTCGGCGGGGATAAGCAGCTCTTTGGGCGGTTGCCCGTCTTTGTTATAGAACTGCTCAATGGCGGACCGAACGAGTTCCTCGTCGCCGGCGTCGGCTGAATGGGGCCAAAAGAAGTCTTTGCGCCCGATCAAGAGTCCACCGCGCACGAAGAGGATCTGGAGATCGACCGCCGAGCCTTGCCGTGCCAACCCGATCACGTCTTGGTCGGTCGTCGTCGTCTGGGTGATGCGTTGCTTCTCAAGAGTACGTTCGATGTTGAAGAGTCGATCGCGTAAGCGCGCCGCCTCTTCGAAATCCTCACGCTCCGCTGCCCCTTTCATCTGGGTGCGCAAATCGTCCAACAGTTCATGGTCGCGCCCTTCCAGAAACTGGCGGACCTGCGCGACAATGCGGTGGTAGTCCTCTTTCGATTGATTGCCGGTGCAGGGTGCCATGCACCGTTTAATCTCGAATTCGATGCAAGCCCGTTCAGCCTTGCCGTCAATGTGGATCGTGCAGGTGGCTAAAGGAAAGACTTTTTTGATGACTTTCAATGTCTCTCGTAAGGCCCCTGCCGGCGTGTAGGGACCATAGTAGAGTGCGCCGTCTTGTTGCACGCGGCGAACGATGGAGAGACGGGGGAAGTCCTCCTTGATCGGTAGGCGAAGGTAGGGGTATTGCTTGTCGTCCCGTAACACCACATTAAAACGAGGCCGATGTTGCTTGATGAGATTACTTTCGAGGATGAGCGCTTCGAGTTCTGAGCGGGTGACGATCGTTTCGAGGTCTGTGGTGTGACTGACCAGGACGGTGGTTTTCGGGGAGTTGTCGTTCCCTTTTTGAAAGTAAGATCGCACACGGTTGGATAGGACTGCGGCCTTCCCGATGTAGAGCAAATCGCCCTGATCATCCCTGAACAGATAGACCCCCGGCTGGTCTGGCAGGTGGTCAAGTTTGGATTGAAGGTCGGCAGATAGAGCCATTGGCTATCAGACTTCAGCGGTCAGCAAGGAAAGAGTCCTTGTAGTGCATCATTCTATTAGGCTGCGAAGGAACTATTTTAACACGCGAGAACTTCGAGGATCCTCACCTATAGTACAACGGGTGAACACTCCTGCAGGATGCTCAAAAAGCTTGTCCGGCGAGAACGCTGCATGGAGCAAGGCGCGTCTTGGCGCGCCGGGGTTGGGCGGGTGAGAAGAGCGACTTTTTAGCATCCTGCTAGGCCCGAGGCACTCTGAGGCAACCCGGTCGCGGGATTGCGGCTGATAGCTGACCACTGATTGCTCGCTCAGCGCAGGCTACGCACAAAGGAGGGGCTGAGGCTTCCTCGCGCCACTTCTGCGACCGGTCCCTTCATGGTGAGACTGAAGTCCCGGGCGACCTGGATGTTGAGCTGCCCTCCCGGCATCTTTACGGTCACTGGGCTTTTCACCAGCCCGAGCCGGACTGCCGCACTCGCGGCAGCGCAGGAGGAGGACCCAGATGCCTGGGTTTCGCCGGCCCCGCGCTCCCAAATCAGGATGAAGAGTTCCTTCGAGCCGGTCGGCACGGCGAGTTGCACGTTCGTTCGCTTCGGGAACAGGGCGTGGTTCTCCAATGCCGGTCCCAATCTCAGGAGATCCTCGCGAGACCAGGACTGGCCTGTTGGTTTGAAGACGACACAGTGGGGATTGCCGACGCTGACCCCAGTAAATGTCAGCGACTGACCTGCAGCACCGATAGGCTGTTCGATCAGTTCGTCGGCCGTGAGGATACAGGGGAGTGCGGCCGGTTCGAACGAGGCTCGCCCCATTTCGACGGTGACCGCACTCGCATCACCATGCCGATCCACATGCAGCGCGATCGTCACCAGGCCACCTTTGGTCTCGACAGTGAAGTGCGCTTTTTTTGTCTTGCCGGTAGCGTGAAGATAGCGGGCAAAGATACGCAGGCCGTTGCCTGATTTTTCCGCCTCGCTGCCGTCAGGATTGAAGATCCTCAAGCCAAAGTCAGCTTTCTTTGACAGGACGAGTGCAAGGATCCCATCGCTGCCGAGGCCCCAGTTGCGATTGCAGATGGATTTGACCCTCGACGGGGTGAGCGAGAACGACAGTTCTTTGGGGTCCATTACCAGATAGTCATTGCCAAGCCCATGACCGCGAAAAAATCCATTCTTCATGTCCAACTCCTTGAGCAGAGAGGAAAACAGGGAGAGATACGTAGCATGAACGATGCGGGGAGGGAAAGAGGAACGTGGTGCAGGGTTCAGACGATCTTGACGCCGGGCGGGCGTTCGATGAGTTCGATTTCGTAACCGTCTGGAGCATCGATGAAAATGAAGCGGCTGCCGGAAGATGTCTGAGTCGGGCCGTCGGTCACCTCGACGCCCTTCGCATTGAGCGACGCGATGGTGTCGTCAAGATTTTCCACCTGAAAGGCGAGATGGACAAGGTCTTCCTGCACTGTGACTGGTCCGCTCGGAGGGAAACTGGTTAGCTCAATCAGCTCCTCGCTGTTGGGAGCTTTCAAGAAGGCCAGCTGCGAGCCTCGCGGCGACGTCTTCCGTTCCAATACCTCAAGCCCGAGCACATCCGTGTAAAACCGGATCGTTTGGTCTAAGTCGCTGACGCGCATGCGGGTGTGGAGGAGTTTTTGAACGTGCATGGCATGTCTCACGATAAGAGCGTATAGCTTATGGCCAGAACGTGTATCTCTGCGATTAGTCTCTCCTCATACCATACGCCATTAGTTATAAGCCATCAGCTCTTCTGGTTGGCCCGCTGGTCTTGCGCAGCAGGATTTCGGCACTGCCTGGGATCAGAAAATCCGGCATAGGGCCGATCTCCTGGTAGCCCTGCTTCTTGTAAAATTTTCGCCCCTGGCCGTTGAAATCCGATACGCAGGCAAACAAGTTCTTCGCTCTTGCGAAGACCGCTGCTTCGACATGGACGAGCAACCGTCCCCCTAGCCCCTTACCTCTCGCCCAATTCGCCACTCCAAGCAATTCTAGATAGTCGCCGAGCAAGAACTTCTGACGAACCACCGCGATGCCAGCCACTTTGCCATCCTGTTCCACGACATAGCTGTCACGTCCCTGAGGAAGCGGTGTGAAATAGCTGTCCCAATCTTTGGCTTGGTAGCCCAGATGTTTCCACGGATCGGCGTCTGCTAGCAATTCCAAGACGGCAGCTCGATCGTCCGCCGTCATGAGCCGCACGAACGGGGGAGTCATGGGGCTGCCTGGCCACAGGATAAAAGCTCGCCCACGGTCATGGGAGTAAGGTTCCGCTCCGGCAAGAGATGTCGATGGAGATCCTGCACCACCTCATGAGTATGTTGGCCCTTCCCGTTGGCGTGCATCACGATGACGCTTCCCCTTCGGACAAACCGCTTCAGCCGGTCCTCGATTTGGATCGCCGTGAGTGTGGGGTCAGGATCCCCGGACACGACATTCCATAGAATAAACTGGAGGCCGAGTGCGCGGACGACGTTGACCGTGTCGTCGTTGAACTCTCCGTAGGGCGGACGAAACAAGATCGCATCATGTTGGTACTTGGTTTTGAGCACACGAACCGGCCCAATAATTTCTTGCTCCTGCTCCTCCGCCGAATGGAGCGGCATATGGGCATGGACTTCCCCATGGGTGCCGACTTCAAAGAACGGGACCTGGAGAAGGGCTTTCACTTGCCGATCATGTTTCGTGATCCATTTTCCGGACATGAAGAAGGTGGCGGGGATCTTTTGCTCAATCAGATAGTCGATTAACCCTTGATCGTAACCCGATCCATTACGCACCGGGCAGAGGTCGAACGTCAACGCGACTCCTTGACAGGAGGGAGGGCCCGACTTAATTACCTCGGCCTGCGTGAAGGTAGGTATCGCTGGGACCAGCAGGATCGTAAGCACGAGGCCTAGCATCCCTGGCAAGTGGCGTGGTCGCATGGTGATGAGTATACCTGATCCGGAGGCTTCGCAAAAACGATTATACGTTGAGGGTCAGAGCACGAGAACGCCGCATGGGAAAGGGCGCGGCCCTGGGCAAGGAGGCTGTCTTGGCAGCCTCAGGGCGGGCGGGTGACATAGCCGCATAGGCTGGGCGGGTGAGAAGAGCGACTTTTTCAGCATCCTGCAAGGAGGCGAAGCCGAGTTGACGCTGGAATTCCCCTACTGTTACGGTGAACGCATGGCTTTGCCCAATTGGAAAATCGGCCGTGCGCTCGGCATCCCGATTCATCTCCATGCCTCCTGGTTTGCCGTGTTTTTCTTTGTGACTTGGTCATTAGCGACGGGCTATTTGCCCGAGACGTTGCCAGGTCTTTCGGTTCCACGCTATTGGGGGATGGGTGGCATTGCCGCCCTCCTGTTGTTCCTCTCTGTTCTTCTGCATGAACTGGGACATTCCTATGTGGCGCTCCGCTACCAGATCCCTATCAAGCAGATCACGTTGTTCATTTTCGGGGGGATGGCACACATGGGAAAGGAGCCACCCAGTCCGCGAGCCGAGTTTTTGATCGCGATAGCGGGACCGCTCGTGAGCTTGATTCTGGGGGCCGGTTGTCTCGGCGGAGCCATGGCCATGGAATCATTGTTTGCACAATCAGGGGTTCAAGGACTCATCGTACTCGGGAGCTTGCTTGGCATGGTGAATGTGCAGCTCGGACTTTTCAACCTGATCCCGGGTTTCCCGTTAGACGGCGGACGCGTCTTACGGGCTGGGCTGTGGGCCCGGAACAAGGATTTCAATCGAGCGACCAGTCAGGCTGCACTTGCGGGAATAGGATTCGGTGTCGCGCTTGGGCTGATCGGTGCGGTCCTGATGGCGGGAACCTGGTCCGGCATTTTGGAACAGCCCATCGCGACGAACGGGGTCTGGCTCATCTGTATCGGCGCATTCCTCTTTTCGGCGGCATTGGCAAACAAACGACAGGCGGCCCCGCGGATGTTGTTGGCAACAGCGACAGTTCGTCAGGTCATGGTCCACCGTCTTGTGACTCTGTTGCCGGATATGAGTGTGCAGGACGCGGTGGATCAATACTTTGTCGCGCAAGGGTGTGGCGAATTTCCGGTATGCGAAGAGGGGCAGGTTCTCGGTGTAGTCACCGTGCGCGACGTCCAAGCACTTCCCACAACGCTCTGGCCATGGCGCCGCGTTCGCGAGATTATGCGCCCGACGTCGCCGGCCTTCTGCATCCCTCCGGACTGGCCTATCATGCAGGCCATGGACCACATGGTCCAGGGCGGGTTGGATTGTCTCGTAGTAATGGAGAACGGAGAGATCGTAGGACTGGTCACCCGATCGGCCATCGCACATTACGTACAGTTGCACAAAGCGTGAGAGGCACAGCATCAAGAAATGGAAAGGAGTGACCCTATCTTACATCTTACAATCAGTTGTCGGCCCTGGAGATAGAAATGTTCTGCGCGATAGAGATACGCACGAGATGGACCACCAGCAGAAATCCGTAGACGACGCAGAAGAACTTGAAGGTCGCACGGTAAAAGTCCGACAAGAGGATGGGGAGACAGAGAGCAAAGAGCAGGCTGGCAATCAGCGTCATAAAGGTCAACCGCTTACAAAATTCATGGGAAGCTTCCCGCCCGATCTGTTTCAGCGCCCGCGCATACCGATCGGCTCGTTGAAGTTTGGCTGCCTTCAAGGCAGCCTCAGTTGTACCCCAGTAGCGCAGATAGAAATACCCTCCCAGAATCAGCAGCCAAGGTAATGCCCACAAAGGCCAGTAGGTCGGGCCGCCGTAGGTCTCACTACCAAGCAGGGCGGCGAAGGAGGGGGCGTAGAGCAACCCCAACACCAGCGGCAGGACGCGCTCATCTTTCGGACGCTCGCCCTCCGGTCCTCCATGAATCAGCTCACGCTCAAAGAGCGGGTAGCCGTACTTGAGGACCACGAGCGCGATGGCTGCACTCATCGTTTTGTCCGGGACATAGCGGATCCAGTTCTGAAACCAATTCACGATCCACCAACTCAGACTTTCCCCCCAGGTAAATCCGAATAAAGAATCAAGGTAAAGATGTGCCGTCTGCTCCCATTTGAGTACACGCTGGCTCACCGATTCGGCGACGTCGGGATTCAAGGCAAAGGTTGTTTGCTCATGCAGTGCCGCCTGGATGAAGGTTCCCGGCAGACTCATGACGATGGCGCCGCCGACCCCGAAGACATAGAGGAACCAGCCATGGGACAGGGCGGAATTGCGTCCCGTGCGAAGATATTTCTGAAAGCCTAACTGTCTGGCCATCCAGCCCCAATAGAGCGCACCTGCGATGTTGACCAGCGACCAGGGGAAAATCACGACATCCGCTCCAGTTTCCGGAAACAATAACCAATTCACGACAGAATTCGAGAGAAGGGCCACGATGGCTCCCCACCAGGGACCCAAGAGAAACGCAACCAGTGCCGTTCCTGTCATATCAAGAAACAGGATGCTCTCCAGATGCCGGCTCAACGTCAGCCCAATGTAGTTGAGCAGCAGGCCTGCTGCGACGATGACGCTAGTTTCGTACAAGAGGAGATAGGAAACCCCACGAAGAGGCTTCGACGAAAAAAAATTGGCTGTGGAAGGCGAGTCTGAAACCGGGCGCTCGGGTTGGGACAAGGATTTTTGTGCTTTCTTCGATGTCAGCGACTTTAGGCGGGTCTTAACTTCAAGCAACTTCTCCAGGAGAGTCAGCACCGTTGCGATAAAGCCCACCACGGTGCCACCGAGCATGAGCATGTCTTTGCCAAAGTCGTCGGGCATGGGTCGATTCCCTTATAGTACCGGGTGCTATTCTAGCCACGAAGGGATATCCCCGCCAGCAAAAGCCCAGAAGGCGACAGGCTGATTTAGTCTATTTGGTTGATCTGGTTTGTTTGGTTTATCTTGTTGGTCTTGTTCAACAAAACAGACGAGACAGACCAGATCAACCAGAAAAACCAGTTTTGTTATGTTGGCGGATTCGCCAAGGTTTGGTCTGGCTGACCGGTTCTCGTGGCTGCAGCTGACAATACCTGCATCTGTTGTTGAAGGCGGTGGGCGACCTCGGCGCCGATCAGCAAGAGGGCCGCGGAGTAGTAGAACCATAAGAGCGTCAGAATGACTTCCAAAAGAGATCCATAGAGGTCGCCGTACACGGTCGCGTAGGTGCTATAGATCACGAACAAGAGTTTGGCCGCGACCCAGAGAAGACTGAACGTGAGTGCCCCGATCATCGCCTCACGCCATTGCGGCCGCCGCCTTGGGACGAGCCGATATAATCCCGTGACCGTGAGGAAGGCCAGTGCGAAGGGGAGCGTATAGGTGAGAAACAGATCATGGGCTGCGAGGGCCAGGAGATTGAGCCCCCAGAGTCGTGGCGCGTATGCCGTTAAGAAATTGACAGTTTGGGTTGCGACGTAAGAGAGAATCAGTACCAGTCCGGTCACGCCGAGCGAGGCCACCGCGATGGCAGTTGAGATGAGGGGATGGCGGCGCCAGGTGCTCTCAAATACGACGTTCAACGCATAGTCTAGTTCATAGAACACCAACGCGCCGAACCAGGCGAACGTCAAAAATACGGCCCATCGGACGGTTTCTAAGGCGCTCACCCGATGCAACTCCTTTACGACATGTTCTCCCATCGAAGGGAGGAAGCCTTTGAGAAAACTGAGGAGAACTTGTTCCCCGATCACATCCTGGCTCACCACAAAGCTCAGGCCGTAGAGCAAGAGGAACACGAGCGGGAAGAGGGAGAGCAAGGAAAAAAATGCGAGAGCGGCCGCCAGGCTGGCACACCCATGGCGTAGAAACGATCGTGCGAGATCTCGGAGAAAACGAAAGAGCTGCATACGGCGCGATGGGTAAAGAGTCTGTCACCAACGTAACACGAGTCGCCCTCTCATGCACCTGTTCATCCCGCATCATTCACAAAGGCTTCTATTGCAATGGCCAATGTTCAGGCGAAGGATATGGGGCCAGTAGGATGCTCAAAAAGTTTACGGTTCTCACCCGCCCAACCCCGGCGCACCAAGATGCACCGCTCCGCGGGCAAGGCCGCAGCGAGTGAAGACCGGAGGCGTCGCTCTTCTCACCCGCCCGCCCCAAGCTGCTAAGACAGCTTGTTCATCGAGTGAGGTACGTTGAGGATCTAATCGATGCGAGAACGACGCATGGGAAAGGCGCGTCCCTGGGCAAAGAGGCTGCCTCGGCAGCCTCAGGGCGGGTGGGTGAAGTAGCCGCCTGGGTCGGACGGGTGAGAAGAGCGGCTTTTCAGCATCCTGCCAGAGAATTATTTGAGCGTCAGGACTGATTGGAGCGCGAAGCTGACGAGCGGGTTGGGATAGAGGCCGAACAAAATCACGCCCGCAACGGCACAGGCCAACACAAAGGATAGGGCCGGCGAGGTAACGAGCCGTGGCGGCGAGACAGAAGAGGGATCAGGCTCGCGCATATACATCACCATCACCACCCGCATGTAGTAGTAGGCCGATACGACGGCAAAGATCAGGGCAATGGCGGCGAGCCAAGCCAACCCTGCTTCGACTGCGGCCATGAACACATAGAATTTTCCGACAAAGCCGGCGGTCGGCGGAATGCCCGCGAGTGAGCCCATGAAGATCAGCATGAGAAAGGCCGCGAGCGGCTGGCGCTTTGCGAGTCCTGTGAAATCCTCGATCTCTTCTCCTTCGATCCCACCCTTTCTCAGCATGGCGATGACGGCGAACGCTCCGAGCGTCATGAACGAATAGAGCGCGAGATAGATCATGATGCTCGCGAGGCCGGGCGTTCCCCCGGACACGCCGACCCCACGGCCTGCCGCCACAAAGCCGATCAACGCGTACCCGGCATGCGCGATGCTGGAGTAGGCCAGCATCCGTTTGATGTTGGTCTGTACAATGGCAACGACGTTGCCGAGCACCAGGGTGCCAACAGCGATGAGTATAAACAGGAACGACCAATCTGCCTTGAGCCCACCGAGCCCTTCGACGAAGACGCGCATGAATGCGGCGAAGCTGGCAGCTTTTGCGGCGACCGCCATGAAGGCCGTGACGGAAGTCGGGGCGCCCTGATAGACGTCGGGCGTCCACATATGGAACGGCACCGCGGCAATCTTAAAGCCGAAGCCGACTGCCATCAAAATCGTGGCCATCAGCACAAGGGGATCGTCCGCCCCACGAGTCCCGATGGCGCCCGCGATCGATGCCAGCTTGGTGCTGCCGGCTACGCCGTAGAGCAACGAGATGCCGTACAGCATGATCCCCGAGGAGAAGGCCCCCAGGACGAAGTATTTGGCTGCGGCTTCCAGCGAACGAGGCTTAGATCGGTTGAGCCCGGTCATGACATAGAGCGAGAGGGACATGAGCTCGGTGCCGAGATAAATCGTCAGCAAGTCGACGCCGGAGACCATGACCATCATGCCGGAGAGGGCGAGGAGGATGAATCCATAGTATTCGCCAAGGTGCACGCGCTCCGCTTTCAGGTAGGGCAGCGACATCAAAATGATCAGGGCGGCTATGCCGTAGAGGAGAATTTTCCAGAATCTGGCATAGGCATCAACCACCACCAGATCGCTAAACGCGGATACCCGCACATTCAGTACGTCGATCTGCCCGCAAGTGAGCCCGAGACAGATGGCGAGGGCGCCCACACTCAGCCAGGCTAGGAGATCTCGTCGCGAAGGGGGGGTAATGGGGTCCAACACGATGACAAGACAGGCGGTGGCGACGACAATGAGTTCTGGAAGCAGGGCTAAGAGGTCAGCGCCGTACTGACTCATTCTGATGGGCCTTGAGTTGTCAGTTGCGCTCCGCCGTCCGCCAGCAGCGGCGCTGTCCCTCCAGCAGAGGGGTGGGCGGTCGGTGCAACCTTCGCACGGGACATGGAGGCAATCGTATTGGTGACACTCTGGTGCATCCGACTCACGAGCGGATTGGGGTAGAGCCCGATCCAAAATACCAACAGAGCCAGAGGCGCCAGTGTCACGAGTTCCCGTTGATTGAGGTCCCTGAGTGTCGGGAGGTGGTGCGGGGATGGGACTCCGAAGACCACTCGCTGGATCATCCAGAGAATATAGGTCGCAGCGAGAATGACGCCCAACGACGCAAAGGCGGTCGCGACCTTGCTCCAGAGGAACGTACCGACGAGTACGAGGAATTCTCCGACAAAACTATTGGTACCGGGGAGACCGAGCGAGGATAGAGCGAAAATTACCAACAGAACGGCATACTGCGGCATCGGCGCAGCCAATCCAATATTGTCGGCGATCAACCGGCTATGGGTGCGTTCATAGATCATCCCGACGCAGAGGAACAGCCCGCCGGTCGTAATACCATGGTTGACCATTTGGAGGACGGCTCCTTCGATGCCCTGTTGGTTCAAGACAAACAGGCCCAGGGTGACGAATCCCATGTGGCTCACGCTCGAATAGGCGATCAGTTTTTTGAGGTCGACTTGGGCCAGTGCCATATAGGCGCCGTAAATGATCGCGATAATGGAGAGGGCGACCATCATAGGTGTGAAGTCGCGGCTGGCATCCGGCAACATCGGTAAACTGAACCGCAAGAATCCATAGGTGCCCATTTTCAGAAGGATGCTGGCGAGGATGACGCTGCCTGCGGTCGGAGCTTCGACATGGGCGTCCGGAAGCCAGGTGTGAAACGGAAACATCGGGACCTTCACCGCGAAGGCGGCGAAGAAGGCCAGGAAGAGCCATATTTGCAGCGACACAGGATAGGTGCCCCGGCTTAAGGCAAGGATGTCGAACGTGTGCCCTCCGTAATAGTACAGGACGAGAATAGCCACCAATAAGAGTACGCTCCCCGCAAGGGTGTACAGAAAGAACTTGATAGCCGCATAGAGCCGGTTGGGCCCTCCCCAAACGCCGATCAGGAGGTACATCGGAATCAGCATGGCCTCCCAAAACACATAAAATAGGACAAAATCCAACGCGACGAATACCCCCACCATCGCCGTTTCCATCACCAGCAACACGGCCATGAATCCCCGGATGCTTGTCGTGATCGCATTCCAAGATGCCAAGACGCAGAGGGGCATGATCCCGACAGTCATCAAGACCAACGGAAGACTGATTCCATCCAGACCCAGGCTGTAGTTAATGGGCGGGGCCGTGATCCAAGCGACATGTTCGGTGAACTGCATCTGACTGGCCTGTAGATCAAAGAGCCACCAGAGCGGGAGGGCTACGAACAGGGCAGCCAGGGTTGCGGCCAGGGCAATCCATCGAGCGGCCGGTTCTGCCACGAAATACATCGCGACGGCTCCCACCAGGGGCAGCACGAGGAGGAGTGAGAGCCAGGGGAAGGAACTGGTCATCGGTCAATAGTCAATTGCAATGGGCATTGGCAAGAGAACAGCGATTCGATGTTCCCAGTGACCAGTGACCGTTGACCCTTGACACTCCTTATAAAAATAAGAACATCGTAACAAGGACCACCACCCCCAGCGCCATGCCAAGCGCATAATGTTGCGCCTGCCCGCTTTGCATAAGCCTCAAGAACCAACCTCCCCAGGCGATCGCTCGGGCCACCCCGTTCACCGCACCGTCAACCACGTTCATATCCACGCGCTTCCACAGCCCGGTTGCGGCAGAAAAGGTAGGGCGGACGATCATTCGATCGTAGGCCTCGTCGACATACCATTTATTCAGAGAGGCCCGATACAACGACTGCCACTGCCGAGCGAATCGATCCGGCAGCGTCGGGTTGACCACATAGACATAATAGGCGCAGGCGATCCCGATCAATCCCATGGCCGTGGCTACCACCATGATGCCAATGGCAGCTCCTACCTCGTGAGCCGAGCCGCCGGCGCCTGTCTCAAACGTCGGCCCCAGAAACTCCGGAATACCCAGATAACCTGTGACGATGCTGAGCACGGCCAGGATCATCAGCGGTATGGTCATGGCTTTCGACGGTTCATGTATGTGGTCTGCGTGATGAGGATCGACATGCGAGGGGCCCCAAAACGTGACGAAGACAAGCCGGAAGCTGTAGAACGCCGTCATCAACGCCGTCACGAGGCCGAGTATGGTTAGGAATTGACCGAGCGGTCCAGTAGACCAGGCCGAGATCAGCAGGTGGTCCTTGCTGAAGAATCCTGACGTCAGGGGGAATCCTGCAAGCGCGAGCGAGCCCACGACGAACGTCCAATAGGTGACCGGCAGTTTGTTTTTTAACCCGCCCATACGCTGCATATCCTGTTCGTGATGCAGGGCGATGATGACGGACCCGCAACCGAGAAACAGGAGCGCTTTGAACGCGCCGTGGGTCAGGAGGTGGTACATGCCGGACGCATAGGCGCCAAGACCGCACGCCATAATCATGTAGCCGAGCTGGCTGACGGTCGAGTAGGCCACGACACGTTTGATGTCGGTCTGGGTCAAGGCGATGGTCGCCCCGACAACCATGGTCACTCCCCCGGTGATCGCCACGACAGTCATGGCGGTGGGAGACAGGTTATAGAGCGGAGCCAATCGCGCGACCATGAATACACCCGCTGTGACCATCGTCGCAGCATGAATGAGCGCCGAGATGGGGGTGGGACCTTCCATCGCATCCGGCAGCCAGACGTGAAGCGGCACTTGAGCCGATTTGCCGATCGCGCCGGTGAACAATAAAACGCAGATCAGCGTCAGCACGGACACGTCCCAGGTCCCCCCAAACGGACTGAGGACATTCATGACCTCGCCCACGGACTCGTGCGCGCGAGGAAAAATTTCCTGATAGTCGAGTGATCCGAAGCTGTACCAGACCAAGAGGAGTCCGAGCATGAAACCAAAGTCGCCGACACGGTTGACGATAAAGGCCTTCGTGGCCGCGGCGCAGGCAGTTGGCCGTTCGTACCAGTGGCCGATGAGCAAATAGGAACAGAGCCCGACGGCTTCCCAAAAGACGAAGAGTTGCAGCAGATTGTCCGCCATGACCAACATCAGCATCGAGAAGGTAAAGAGGGCAATGTAGCTGAAGAAGCGGGCATAGCCGGGATCTCCGCGCATGTACCCGATGGTATAGATGTGGACAAGTGAACTCACGGTCGTGACGAGCAGTAGCATGACGGCGGTGAGCCGGTCGATGGAGAAGCCGATGTGAATATCGAGGATGCCAGAGGTCAGCCAGGTGTAGAGGGGGAAGCTCGTCTGGTGACCGTTCGCCACGTCGAAGAAGACCAAGAGCGAGAGCAACCACGACACGAGGACAGCCGGGACGGCAACGAGATGGGCGTTGTCCTTGATCCAATGGCCGAAGAGCCCGAGAATCAGGAACGAGACCAACGGAAGAAGCGGAATGAATTCGTAGGTCATCGCTGGCAAATGTGTACTGTTGAATGTCGAATGTCGAATGTCGGAGCGTCAGTAGCCTTCATCGTACAATTCATCATTGAACATTCAACATTGGTTCCACGCTACCATTTCAACAACTGAAGTTCGTCGATGTTGATCGTGGACTTGGCTCGGTATAAGGCGATGATGATGGCCAATCCGACCGCGACTTCCGCCGCAGCGACCGTGAGAGCAAAGAAGACGAAGACTTGCCCTGCGACATCGTGGAAATACTGCGAAAAGGCCACGAAATTGATATTCGTCGCATTCAACATCAACTCGACCGACAGCAAGATGATGATGATATTTCGACGAAGAAGGACGCCGACGACTCCGGTCAGGAAGACGATGCCGCTGAGGATCAAGTAATAGCTTAGAGGAACCATGCAATGCTCACTTGTGAATTTTCAATGTTCAATTCTGTTCATCACGACAATTGAACATTCAACATTCGCCGATGTCTTTTTTGGCGAGCATGATCGCGCCGATCATCGCCACGAGCAGAATCAAGGACGCCACCTCGAAGGGAAACAAATACGTGGAATAGAGTACGTCACCGATCGCCCCGGCATTGCTGGTTCCCTCGACCGTCGTCTCTGTACCGGATGCCACAGCAGGGGTTGTCCAGCCCTTCATCGCCGTGAGAATGATGGCCTCGATGACCAGTGTCATTCCCACTGCGGCAGCCATGGGCCATTGCCGATGGTAACGGTCGTCCTGTCGCAGGTTCAGCAACATCACGACGAAGAGGTAGAGAACCAGGATGGCGCCGGCGTAGACGACGATTTGAACGGCTGCAAGAAACTCCGCGTGAAGCGTGACGTAGAGCCCAGCCACGTGAAAAAACATGATCAGCAGTGCGATCGCGCTGTAGATCGGATTGCGTACCGCGACGACGAGCACCGATGCTCCGGCAATCACGAGTGCAAAATACAAAAAGAACACCTGTTCCATGACACGTCTTCCTCTATGCCGCTAGCAGGGTGCCGCCACAGTCTGCGAGCCCAACAGACCGTCGCACGTGAAGCCAGGCGATTCAGCTGGGTTTTTGCGGCAGGTGCTTGAACGCAACGTTGAAGAACGCCACATTCGGATGTTGGAGCTCCAACTGCTTCTCTCGAACCGGGAACGACCGGTCGCCGATAGCGAGCAATTGTTCCTTGTTGAGATGCAGTTGCCGCTTGTCGTACACGGACCACTCGAATTCGCGCGTCATGCCGAGAGCATCCACGGGACACGCATCGACACACAGCCCGCAAAACAGGCAGCGGGTCATGTCCATGTAATACTCTTTCGAGTAGCGCTTCGTCGGCTCACCCGGGACTTCCGCGCTGACCACGCGAATGACCCGCGAGGGGCAGGCGGCTTCGCACAGATCGCAGCCGACACATTTTTCCACCCCGTCGTCGTACCGTAACAACGCCAGCATCCCGCGATAGTTGTCCGGCAGCGTCCGTTTTTCGTGCGGGTACTGCTCGGTGACCGGCCGATAGTGCAACATATGCGACATCGTCACTTTCATCCCAACGAGGATGTCGTAAAAGGTGATGGTCTTGATCCATGTTTTGAACGTCATGTTGCTCCGGTGTGTCTCGTTGGATTCAATGCCTATGCCATCTTGCCAGAGAAACTAGACAGACCAAACGAACCACATACCCGCATCAGCCCCTCGGAAAGAAATAGAGGGTGATGGCCGTGATGATGATGTTAGCCAGCGCGATCGGCAGCATGACCTTCCAGCCGAACCGCATCAATTGATCGTAGCGCAGCCGGGGCAACGTCGCGCGTATCCAGATGAACAGGAAGAGGAAAAAATAAACTTTCGCCGCAAACCAGACAATGTGTTCCACCCAAGCCAGCTGTTCGAGCCCAATATACTCGAAAATCGTGCCAGGATAGGGAGCGTTCCACCCGCCCAAGAACAGCGAGGCGGCAACGCAGGACACGAGAGTCATATTGGCGTACTCCGCGCTGACGAAAAAGGTGAACCGCATGCCGCTATATTCTGTGAAGAATCCGGCCACAAGCTCGCTTTCTGCCTCCGGCAGATCGAACGGGATACGATTGGTCTCGGCCACAGCAGATATGATGAAGACGACAAAGGCGAAAATTTGGGTATGGATGGGAAAGAATCCGTTGGGGCGTCCTCCCCAGATGAACCAATGCCAGAAGCCACCCGCCTGGGCTTCTGTGATCTCCACAAGGCTCAGGGTTCCCGCCAGCAGCAGCACGCCGACGATGGCCAGTCCGACGTTCAACTCGTAGCTGATGACCTGAGCGGCGGCGCGCAAGCCTCCAAGCAGTGAGTACTTGCTGTTGGATGCCCAGCCTCCGAGGATAATGCCGTAGGCGCCGATCGAGGCAATCGCCAGGATATACAGGATCCCAATATTGATGTCGGCGACGACGAAGGGCTTGATCGTCATCCCAAAGATGTCCAAGGTCATATTCGGACCGAAGGGGATGACAGCGAATCCGATCATGGACACGACCATGGTCAGCATCGGTGCCAGGGCGAACATCGCCTTGTTCGCACCGGCCGGCACGATGTCCTCTTTGAAGAACAATTTAATGCCGTCGGCGACCGGTTGAAGGATCCCATAGGGGCCGACTTCCATCGGACCCATACGATCCTGCATCCAG
>DATHTZ010000074.1:0-8971 GCA_035462675.1 Nitrospiraceae bacterium
GGTACGTTGAGCCTCTGAGCGATGCGAGAACGAAGCTGGCGGACTTTTTCAGCATCCTGTTAGACTACAAAGTTCATCAGTTTTTTTTCGACATACACAATCTTCTTCGCCTCTTTGCCCTGCAGCCACTCCGCGATCTGCGTACGAGCCAGCCCTTCGACCTGTTCGCGAGTGGCGTCGGCGCCCACCTCGAGCTTCGTCCGCAACTTCCCATTCACTTGAATCGGAATGGTCAACCGATCGCTCACCGTCATGGCCGGATCGAAGATCGGCCAAGGCTGCTGAGAGACGCTCGGCTGGTGATCCAGCACCTCCCACAATCCTTCCGCCAGATGGGGCGCGAAGGGCGCCAGAAGAAGAACAAAGGGTTCAAGCAAGGACCGGGAACGCTGCTCGGCCTTCGTCATCTCGTTGGTAAACACCATCATCTGTGAGATCGCGGTATTGAATCGTAGCGCTTCGATATCCTCGGTCACCTTCTTGATCGTCTGGTGGAGCACCCGCTGGTGTTCGAGAGTAGGAACTGTGTCCACCACGGCGCTCGACACACTGCCCTCTTCATTCACCATGAGCCGCCACACCCGTTCAAGAAACCGCGTGACCCCTTCCACGCCCCTCGTATTCCAGGGCTTCACGGCTTCCAGCGGACCCATGAACATTTCATAGAGCCGCACCGCATCGGCCCCGAACTGATCCATGATCTCGTCGGGATTCACGACGTTGCCGCGTGATTTCGACATCTTCTGATTGTCTTCTCCCAATACAATACCCTGATGCACCAGCTTCCTAAACGGCTCCGGCGTACTGACTATTCCAATGTCGTACAGAACCTTGTGCCAAAACCGCGCATAGAGCAAATGGAGAACGGCATGCTCGCTGCCGCCGATATAGAGATCCACCGGCATCCAGTAGCTCTCTTTTGCCGAATCGACGAGCTGACCCCGATTCTTCGGATCGATAAATCGCAGATAATACCAGCAGGAGCCGGCCCACTGAGGCATCGTATTTGTCTCACGGCGTGCCGCGGCTCCGCTGATCGGGTCGATGGTCGTCAGCCAATCGGTTAAATTTGCGAGCGGGCTTTCGCCGGTCCCGGATGGTTTGAAGTTGTTGGTCTCCGGCAACAACACCGGCAGTTGCTCTTCAGGAAGCGGAAGGGCCTGGTCATCCACCCACACAATTGGAAAAGGCTCGCCCCAATACCGCTGGCGCGCAAATAGCCAATCCCGCAACTTATAGTTCACAGCCTTGCGCCCCTTGCCCTGCGATTCTAACCAAGCCGTGATTTTCGGAATCGCGTCACCCGGCGTCAACCCATTGATAGTAAAGCTTCCGTCCGGCGTTGTGGAATTGACGACGGTTCCCTCGTTGGTCGCGACGAAGGCCTCTTGTTCAACCTGACCGCCCGTGATCACTTCACGGATCGGCAATCCATAGGTCTTCGCAAAGGCCCAGTCGCGCTCGTCGTGCGCAGGCACAGCCATAATGGCCCCGGTCCCGTAGCCCATCAACACGTAATCGGCAATCCAAATGGGCAGCGGTTCCTTGTTCACCGGATTCATCGCATAGCCGCCGGTGAAGACCCCGGTCTTTTCCTTTTCGAGTTCCTGGCGTTGGAGATCGCTTTTTCTTGACGCTGCTTCGCTATAGGCGGTGACGTCGGTGCGGCAGTCGGCGGTCGTGACGACAGCGACTAACGGATGCTCGGGAGCCAGCACCATATAGGTCGCGCCGAACAGGGTATCAGGCCTCGTTGTAAAGATTCGAACCGTCCCGGGGACGCCGGCCAGATCGAACTCGACTTCGGCCCCGATTGATCGACCGATCCAATTCTTCTGCATCTCCAATGTGCTGGCCGGCCATTCGACCAGCTTCAAGTCTTCGAGCAACCGATCGGCATAGGCTGTGATCTTCAACACCCATTGGCGCATCGGCTTGCGCACCACATCGAACCCACCGACTTCGCTCTTGCCGTCGATAATTTCTTCATTCGCGAGCACCGTTCCCAGAGCAGGACACCAGTTCACCGGCACTTCCGCCACATAGGCCAGCCCTCGCTCGAACAGTTTCAAGAAGATCCACTGCGTCCAGCGATAATAATCGGGGTCGATCGTGCTGATCTCTCGCTCCCAGTCGTAGGACAGTCCGACGCGTTTCATCTGACGCTTGAAGGTCGCGATGTTCTCGGCTGTCGTGACGACCGGATGGATTCCCGTCTTCACCGCATACTGCTCGGCAGGGAGCCCGAATGCGTCCCATCCCATCGGGTGCAGCACATTGAAGCCCCTCATGCGCTTGTAGCGGGAGACGATATCCGTCGCGGTATAGCCTTCGAGATGACCGACGTGGAGGCCCGAGCCGGATGGATAGGGAAACATGTCGAGGCAATAGAACTTCGGCTTGCTCCGGTTGTCAGCGACACGGAAAGTCCGGTGCTGTTCCCAATAGGCCTGCCACTTCACTTCAAGAGCCTGATGATCGTAGGTCTTGCTCATACTGACACGAAGCTTCTCTCGTCTCAAAAAAGAGGATGGACTCTAGCATAGCCCCCGCGGGGTCACAAGATTCCGCGGCCCTGCCCTACGAGGCCTTTGCTATACTATGCGCGCAATGGGACTCTATCGTCACCACATGTTCCCCCGCCTCATGGACTGGGTCATGGCGGGAGAAGAATTTCGTCACCTACGCACAGAGTTGCTCGCTCAGGTCCACGGGGAGGTGTTGGAATTGGGAATAGGGACCGGGTTGAACCTGCTGCACTACCCCAAGACCGTTTCCCAGCTTCACGCCGTCGATCCAGCCAACCTTCTTCCGAAGATCGTTATGGAACGCAGCACCAGCCAGTCGTTTCCCATTCGCATTCAACATGTCACCGCTGAGTCGTTGCCCTATGACGACCGATCCTTTGATTTCGCCGTCAGTACCTGGACTCTCTGCACAATTCCCGATCCGGTCAAGGCACTTCGAGAGGTTCGTCGAGTCCTCAAGCCTAATGGAATGTTTCTGTTTCTAGAGCATGGCCGCAGCGAAAACGAAAAAGTCGCAGCCTGGCAAGACCGGTTGAATCCCATTCAGAACATCATCGGCTGCGGGTGTAACCTGAACCGACGGATCGATCAACTCATCGCCCAGGCCAGCTTGAAGATCATGACTCTCGATCGGTTCCAGATGCAGCGCGTGCCCAGACTCGGCGGCGAGATGTATCGAGGTATAGCAACTCGACCGGGCTAGCAGGCTGCGGAAAAACAATTTCAGCACAGTAGAACTTCGATGGCCTGCACATCTGGGGCACGAGGAGAGCACATCCCAGCAGGATGCTCAAAAAGGCCGCCCAGCAAGGCCGCAGCGAGCGAAGAGGCGAAGGCGTACGCTGCGGTACGTTGAGCTTCTGAGTGAAGCGAGAACGCCGCTGGCGGACTTTTTCAGCATCCTGCTAGATCGCAGGGCGCCCGTTGATGAGTGGAGAAAAACTGGTGACCGAGACAAACTGAGCGAGCGGGGCGGGAGGCAGCTGAGAGCTCGACTTGGCACTATGAATCAGATGGGCGACCCCGAATTGCTTTGCCGCAATGAGACAGCCTTCATCATCATCCATGTAAAGAGACCTTGTCGGATCGAACCCCAGTAATTGCTGACAATTGGGCCAATACTCTGGTCGCATTTTAAGATAGCCGACCTCGAACGCGTCGAGGATCCGATCCACATGCCGATCGAGTCCGGTCTTGGCGACTTTGATCGCCACGCCCGACTCATGCGCGTTCGTCACAATTGTCACACGTTTCCCCAACCGTCGAAGGTGTTGCAGAAACTCCTCTGCGCCGGACAGGAAGCAGATCATATGATCCAGTTCCTTGGTCATGGCCACCACATCGATTCCCACGCGCTGCGTCCAATAATGCAGGTCGGTCCAGGCTAATTCACCTTCAACCGAGCGATACATCGCCATCAGTATGTCGCGAGACGCTTCGATCTGTAGACCGTGAAGCGCGGCGTAACGACGCGGCAACTCCTCTTCGAAAAAGAAATTATCGAAGTGGCGGTCGAGCAGTGTCCCGTCCATATCGAGCAGGACATCGTCGATCCCGTTCCAATTGAGGAAGTGCTGAATCATGGGGAAAGTATATCGGAGGTCGACCGAGAAGACGAGCTGGTTGTGTTTGCTAAAATTCTTATGTTACGGTCGACATACCATTTCTCATGCCACGCACCAAGAACACCCTCATACAGACAGCACCAGTACCGTCCGCCAGGACAGGTCAACCACCTATTGTGGCCATTATCGGTCGCCCCAACGTCGGCAAGTCGACGCTATTTAATCGTATGCTCGGCAAACGCACGGCGATCGTGGACGACGTTCCAGGTGTCACCCGGGATCGTAACTACGCCGACGCCGTCTATCGAAATCGGCCGTACCGCCTGGTGGATACGGGGGGCCTGGACCCGTCGGCCTCAGAAGGCATGCTGGCCCTCATCACACGTCAATCGGAGCTCGCCATTGCAGAAGCGGACATATTGATCCTGCTGATGGATGGCCGGACTGGGCTCACGACCCCAGACCAAGAAGTGGTCCGTCTCTTGCGCGGAACGCCGAAACCGTTGTTTGTCGTGATCAACAAGATCGATACGCCCAAAGTTGAGACACTCGTGGCGGATTTCTATCAATTGGGTACCGATAGGCTTTACCCTATCTCCGCAGAGCATGGCATCGGTGTCTCCGAACTCTTGGATGCCATTTATCCGCTCCTCCCTGACCCAGATGAGAACCCTGAGCAGACGACGATGCCCCGCATTGCCGTTGTGGGACGGCCAAATGTCGGCAAATCCACCCTGGTGAATGCTGTGCTGGGGGAGGATCGAGTGGTGGTCAGCGATGTGCCGGGAACCACCAGGGATTCAATCGATTCGATTGCCCTCCACCAAGGACGGCGGTATCTCTTCACCGATACGGCCGGTATTCGACGGCGCGGGAAGATCGACCGAGGGATCGAAGGCTATAGCGTGGTCCGATCGCACTTAGCCATCGGCCGGTCCGACCTCGGGATCTTGTTACTCGATGCCGTAGAAGGCGTGACCGAGCAGGAGACCAAGATCGCCGGGATCATCATTAAGCAAGGACGAGCCTGCTTCCTGCTGGTGAATAAGTGGGACCTGCGGGAAGGTGATGGCCAGGCCCGGCAGGAAGTCGAACTGGAGCTTCGGCGGCGCTTTCCCTTTCTGACCTGGGCGCCGGTCCTCTTCGTATCCGCTGCTCATCCCAATTCGCTTGGCCAGCTCTTTCCGACCATTGATAGGGTATTCGCAACTTTTTCAAAACGGATCCCGACCGGAGCGTTGAACAAGTTCCTCCAGGAAATCCTCGCCACCCATCCCCTGCCGGTACGTAAGGGCAAACCGACGAAGATCACCAAATCTGCCTTCATGACCCAGGTCGCGACACAACCTCCCGTTTTTGCGTTATTTGTCGGTCACCCAGACAATATCACCCCCGCCTATCTCCGCTTTCTCGAGAACCAACTCCGTGAGGAATATGGATTCGAGGGAACCCCGATTCGTATGCTGGTTCGCAAAAAATAGCTTGTTCAACTTCCGCCACTCTAAAACCGTCTTTGTACACACCCTCGTTCAAGACGTCACGTTATGGTCGGTATACGCAGGATAATTGCGCTTCCTACACCTGTCGCTCCGGTGCAGCTCTTGCACAGTCCCATGACCACTTCCCCGAAAGGATACCCGTGCCACTATCCTCTCCGCATAATCGAGACAGCTTCTCTCAGAATGCTGTTTCCGGAACAGATGCGAGACAGCAACCCCTCCTCTCTTCCCCCAACTCGGGCATGATCGTGCTTTCCTCATCCGCTCGCATCCTGCACATGAATGGACCAGCCCGAGCATTGATGTCGTTGTTCGGTGCATCCCATGAGCGCTGGCCGCAAATGGCACCTGAATCCATGCCATCCATCCTCAAGGAGTTTTGTCTCGACGTGCTGGCACAACTCCAGCGTCGAGTCGAAACACAGGACTGGGCACAGTTCGAAATGCGCCGCACCTGCCACATGGTCACACCACCCCTCTTGCTCACAGGGTTCGGGGTGCTGAATTCATCCAACCGTGAACCCCGGATCATCCTCACCCTCGATCCCCTGCCATCCACTCCTGGCACATTCACAGATTCGCAGCATCATTACCCGCAAGACGATATACGAGTTCCCGCCGTCATCGCGATTTCATAAGAGTCACTGCCGTGGCGGCTTTCGCCTTGACTCCCTCGCGGACATCATGCTATTCGCTCACGCTGATGATGCACGCCACACATACAGAGGCTCATCCCGCTCCGGCTCGCAACAACCCACGGATGAGCGGGATACACGATCTCACTCTTCGCAGGTTGCTGCGACGTGCCATCGAGCCCTTCTGTGCCGGAATGGTCGTCATCACTCTCCTCAGCCCCGTCCGTGCCGAAGAGCCACCTGAACCAGCCGAAACACTCTCGCCCCCAGCCGTTGAGCCCCCGGCTCCAACCCCTGCCGCTGTTGACCCAGTCACCATTGATCCTTTCATAAGGCTACGAGGATCGGTGTGGCGGACCAAGGCCGGGATCGTCTTCCTCAAGACTCCGATCGGACTGCTGACTCTCAGCTCCAAAACAACGCTGAAAGATCTCAAGGCCTCGCAGGAAGTACGATTTTGGGTGCATGAGCGCCATTTCGTCGTCGAGATCCGTAAGAGGGCCGACGAATCGTTGGTCCATCGCTACCTCAGCGGGCCAATGACACCCGGGACGGATGAGCCAAGGACACTACATTGGTGGGGGCCTGACGGTGACCAGACTGTTCAAGTCGGCACACAGGAAGAACGCCTCACCAACTATCGCGAGGGAGATCCACTGACGGTAGAAGTCGATGAAACGAATACCATCAGTGGGGTGCATGATTTACAGTTCGACCTGCAGATCAGCCAAGCCCCATCGGCTGGCTCGGACGTGCAACTTCTCCTCTCAGGAACCGTCTCTAAGCTCAAATCCAACTTCGTCTTTGTCCGCACCCCTATCGGGCTCGTCATGCTCAATTCGAAGATTGGGGTCCCCCATGTGAAGGTCGGGCAACCGATAACCTTGCACATCGACGATGAGCATGTGGCCGTCACGCTTCCACCCACTGAGACAGCCGCTCCCCGACGCAGCGCTTCACCCATCCCCTAACCGACAACCATACACCTATTAGTGGCCCTGACCGATAGTGGCCCTGACCGAGCAGGATGCTCAAAAAGGCCTCCAGCAAGGCCGCAGCGACTGAAGACCGGAGGCGTACCCTCTGGGGTACGTTGAGGATCTGAACGATGCGAGAACGATGCTGGGGGACTTTTTCAGCATCCTGCCAGGTTTGCTTGACAGGTCTCAGCCGAGCCCCTAGACTTCGCCTCAGCCATGCGCGCCATTGCTCCCAAAACGCCGCCCCAACGCCCAGCCATGCAAGAGCCTGATGGATTTGATAGGCTGTATCGAGACCATGTCGATTTGATTTATCGGTATGCCTATCGCCTGTGCGGCGAAGCGGAATCGGCAAAGGATCTTGTCCAAGAAACCTTTCTCAATGCCTACCAAGGATTCAAAGATTTTCGAGGCGAAGCGCGAGTCTCCACCTGGCTGTACACGATTGCCTCGCGGGCCTGCATACGGATGCGACGGAAGCGCAAAGGGCAACCGGAGCACGAGCTGTCGCTCGAAGAGTTCGTCCCCACCTCCGAGGGAGAGTTTCGCCTTCAGATCCCGATTGACGGACTCAGTCCCGAAGAGGCACTACAGAACAAGGAGCTCAGGCAGGCCCTCGACCACGCGATCGAGAAACTGCCTCAAAAATATCGGATGGCCCTGGTGCTCCGCGATATGGAAGGGTTGAGTGCCCAAGAAGTGGGAACCATTATGGGCTTGAACGAGCGCGCCGTAAAATCGCGACTGCACCGAGCACGCTTGTTTGTGCGGCGAGAGCTCAGCGCCCGCGGCATCACCCACCACGATGACCACAAGTCTGGAGGATCCCCCTCATGACCAAGAAAAAGACGGCGGCGCCGAAGAAACAGTCTATACCATCGTCTCACAGCCATAGGCATAGTGAAGGCAACTGCGTGGATCTTCTCCGGCAGTTGTCTGCCTATATCGACGACGAACTCCCATCCGACATTTGCATGGAGATACGACGACATCTGGGAGCCTGCCCGAATTGCGAAGTTTTCATCGCCTCCCTCCAACACACCGTCACCCTCTGCCGACATCGTCCGGTCCCACAGTTGACGTTAGCCGACCGGATGAACATGCGCCGCGCGATCTTCGATGCGGCCAATGCACGGTGAAAGGGACACTCGGGCTCATGTGCCTGGCTCTCATATTCACGACTCCCTTAAGGAGCCTGTCCGGCATTGACCTTCCCTCGGTGACGATCGACAATTCGGAACAAACTCCTAGCACGCTCCCAACCGAGGCCGAGGTAGAATCGGTCACCGTAGAGATCCGCTCGCGGATGTTCATTCCACAGGACATTCACGTCTATCGCGATCGCAAGACTCTGCTACGGTTCCGCAACCACGATACGGAACTTCATACCGTGGTAGCCAAGGAGATCTTCCTTGCCGCCGGCCTCAACGTGGGCGGCAACGGGGCTCAGGAGTTCGGTCCAGACGGACTTAAACGAGTGATCATCCCGCCTGAAGGCCTGATCGAGTTTCAGTTCACACCGACACGCACTGGAACCTTCTCCTACCTGTGCGACATGCCAGGGCATAACATGCAGGCCGTGATCGTGGTCGAATAGCCAGGAGAGAGGGCGTCCTCTTCCTACGTCGTTCGCGAAGAGTCGTTCGTCTCTCGTCTAGCAGGCTGCGGAAAAACTCTCTAGATATGCAGGAATTTTATTTTTCAGCACGTTTGGAATACAGGGGCACCCCTCGCAGGGTGCTCAAAAAGGCCGTTCAGCAAGGC
>DATHTZ010000075.1:0-2291 GCA_035462675.1 Nitrospiraceae bacterium
AGTACCAGCATGTTGATGGTGCCGGTGCCTTGTCGATAGAACGGCGCGACATGATTCCCGTCTCCTGTGGCGATGAACGCCGTGATCACCTTCCGCAAATGTTCACGAGTAAGATTGGAAACCTTGAGATGGGGCTCCACGCCCCACTCCTTCGGAACATACTTCTTGAGCGCAGTGTTGATGCTCTCCAGCACGGAGGAGATGCCGAGTTCCGGATCGCTCGCAACCGCGATTGAAGACAACTTACCGAGGGTATCCTCCCACATCCGCGGCCTGACTTCCTTCAAGCGCAAGATGATATCGAGCAAGCTACCCCGTTCCAGACTAAGCGCGCGCGAGCCGGTGCGAAGGGAGCGGAGGTACAGGAAGCCACAGACCTGCTTGTCCCTTTTTGAGAACTCGGCTGGTCGGTCGCCTTCTGTGAGGCTGCGCGCGAAGTAGGTTTTCCCTTCGAAGTCGTCGTCCTCCTCGTCGTACCAGCCATGGAAGGTGATGCGGAGCGCCTCGGTAATGTGGGCTAGATCGACGCCAGCTGGGTTGGGCTGGTCATAGAACGCGTCAGTTGCCGAATCCCAGAATTCGACATAGTCGCCGAACTTCCCCTTCTGCTCCTCGGTCAGATCGACGACCGTCACCTCGATCTCGATCTTCGGATTCCAGACAGCACCCTCCTGGTCATTTTCCGCTTGCGCCGCGGCTCCGGCCACGGCTGCGACTTCAGCCCTGCCTACAGTCTCACCATCTGTCTGCGGGAGAGCGGGCTTGACCGTATACTCCCCTCGGAGGAAGTCGTGCTCGTCTATGGGTGGCTGGCGGTTGAGGCGGTCAGGCCCGAGGACGAGGTCCAGCGCTTCCAGGATTGTGGTCTTACCGGTGTTGTTGTCGCCGATGAGCACAGCATGCGTGGGCAGCAAGACAGTCGCTGTCTTGATACCTCGAAAGTTCGTTATTGCTATGCGCGAGATCCGCATGTGCTGCCTTTACGAACTGCTCGTCTCGGTACTCGCAAGGTTATTTGTCTTGATCCTCAACTCGCCGGAAATGAGCTTGGGCAGCAGCGAGTCGCGCAGGGCGGCGAGGGTGCGGAATTCACGTTCGTTAGCCAGGATACGACCAAAGATAGGTGTGACGATCGTATGATAAGTAGCCCGAAGCCTTGCGAGGCCAGCCAGAAGGCGAAGCTCAGCGAACCGCCCAGTGCTCAAATTTATTAGGACCGATCCACCACTTCCACCTGCTCGTATCTCGTCACCGAGGTTTTTCAAAGACCAAAACCAGAAGTAAGTCGTATCTTTCTCGCTGGGAACGACGGTGTTGATCTGCTGATTAGTTTGCGCCGCCTCGGACGTGATGACTACCAGCCCTGCGGTTGCGATACAGCTAACGCATATCGCGCCGACTGGAAGCATCTTCTTTGCTTGCGACTCTGCGCCAGCATAAGAAAGCCGCTTCTGCGTCGCGGTCGCGAAGATTCTCCCGTGCATATCAGGAATGGTGATGAAAGGCACATCGTCGCTGTAATACTCCGATGCCTGTGTCGGAGGTGTTTTCCCGCAGACAACGCTTCCTATCCCCCCTACTCGTTGTACTTCCCATCCTTTAGGAATCTCCCCCAGTTCCGAGTCCTCGAATGAATCCGGAAAGAGGTCGGCGAGGGGCTTGGGCAGGCCTGGGTCGCGGCCTTCGGCTTTGGCGTGGACGGGATCGAAGTCCACGAACCAAGACTTGAAGAGCGCTCGCGCCATCGCCTCCAGCGTTTCGTTCATCCGTCGGTTCAGTTCAATCTTGTCGTCCAGTGTGCCGAGGATGTGGGCGATGGCGCGTTGTTCGGGGATGGGGGGCAGGAGGAACTCGAAGCTCCTGATTTGTCCCCCACTGATATGGGGTACTGCAGTCCCGGTCTGAATAGCGAGAACGTATTCAGTGAACGCCTGACCGCCGATCACGTACTTTAAGAAGCGCGTGTCGAGGCGTTCAGTGCCTCGGAGACGAGCCACTCGCTGGACAAGCAGCGAGGGCAGATCAGCGCTCCGAACGGAAGCGTACTTTAGGCCTGCGTCGATCCACGGACGGTCCATTGCGAGGATGACATCTCCCTCGCGCAGCCGGTAGTCAGCTACATCGCTCACAGAATATTGAGACCAGCGCTTAGCTCCATCCCAGCGGAGTGTGCCTTGCGCGACGTTGTCGCCCCGAAGGAGCCGCAACGCAGTGTCGTCGTCAACATAACGGTCGCTCTTGAAAGGAAAGCCGGTCAGTAGATCCGTGACGTCACCGAGTCGGACGGGAAC
>DATHTZ010000076.1:0-2407 GCA_035462675.1 Nitrospiraceae bacterium
TCCCCCCGCACCCACCCATGCAATTTCGGTCAAAACCCATGGGTTTTAAACCCAGTGGTTATGGCTGATCGCCACTGGGGGAGGTGTCAAGACCTCCTGGCGCCACCACCCCAAGCCCCCTGTGGGTGCTAGCGGAGCAAAACCCATGGGTGCTATTGGTACACAAACTATAGACATTTTATGAGGCAGTGGTTCTTAGGCAGACGACGACGTCTGCGTGCTGATAGTGTGTGTTTCCCGAAAAACGTCAATTGGCCTACCCTTCTCAGGGCTGGCGTGATACGATTGTGGACCTACGTGCTTTTCGCATTTTGTCCATGGTTTGCGTACAGACTAAAGATTTTGCCGTTCTTGTCCGATATATTTCCGATTCCAGGTGATCATACCGATGCGTAGAAAAAGGCCCAGCGGAATGCTGAGTACCGCCCAAGTCGCGCGGGTGCTAGGCGTAACCACCAAGACGCTGTACCGGATGCTGAAGGATGGGCGCGCTCCCGAACCGCCAAGAAACGTCGAGAACAACTACCGGGTTTGGGCGCCGAACGAAGTGCAGCAACTGCAGGAGGAACTTTCGTCGTGATCCGGCTGACTATCGGAAACCAGCGAGGTGGGGTAGGGAAAACCACAACAGCCATCACTCTAGCTCGACTTTGGGCTGAAGCAGGCTTGCGAACGCTGCTTGTGGATGCGGATCCCCAAGGATCCATCGGTAGCATTCTGCGAATGCGGCCAGAGCTGTATCTTATTGATTTCCTGTGGAATAAGCGCCGACTTTCGGACTGCGTCATCGAAGCTGTGCCGGGTCTTGATGTGCTCTGCAGCAATAGGGATACGCTTGAAGCAGAGCAGAGGGCTACAGGAACGATTGGGAGGGAGCGGTTCTTTGAGAACCTATTCCAGGTTGTGGAAGACCACTACGATGCCATTGTGATCGACGTAGGGCCATCGCTGAGCCTTATGCAGATCTGCTCGCTTGTGTACACGACGGATTACCTGGTACCGATCTCCATGGACGCCCTAAGCGTCACAGGCGCGACTGCGTTTTTCAACACCTCGTACCAACTCGAAGTCCAGCTCAAAAAGAAGTGCCGTTGCGTTGGGCTGTTGCCAACTATCGTCGATCATCGCTACCAGAACACTGAACAGGTAATGAAGATGATCGATCTTATAAGTCAGAATTATAAGGTGGACGTCTTGCCGGTCATTCGGACCGACTCGACAGTGGCGAAATCCATCCGCCTTCGCCAATTCATCGCCGAAGTGGATCCAAAGGCCAAATGTTTGGAGGATTATCGCGAGGTATCCAAACGGCTGCTCCAGATGTACGGTGTCCAACTCACCGCCACCATCCCCGCCGCAATCACAGAGACACGCAATGGCAACGAAGAGGAAGCAGCGACAGCCTAACGAGGATCTGGAGGCGGCCGTCGCAGAGATCCTCGACAATCCGATAGTGAAGATCAACCTCGGTTTCCTGAACGTGGGAAAGCCAGGGGGTGAAGAGGTGTCTATCGGAGGAGGGGAGGAGGGTTTTTCGGGGGAATATGTACCAGAACCCATGGGTCTTGCTTCATATTCCGTGGGTGTTGGGTCAGGTGGCGCTGATGGGCAAGAGGGGAAGGATTGCCTGCCGGTACGCAGTGCTCCCACCAGCAAGGGCGGGCTTACCCAGGATGCGCAACATTATAGTGAAGATAGCCCGGATCAAGAGTATGTCGAAAGACCAAAACCCATGGGTGTTGAGATACATCCGATGGGTCTTGATGTAACACCCGCTGGTGTTATCGGGCAAACGGGGATAGCCTCGAAGACTAACCTCGATGTATTCGAAGGACTTGCCCCGCCTCCTGCACCATCCCTGAAGCAAACTGATAGATCGCTGAACTTCCACCCGATAGAGGTCGGCGACACAACACCAGACGGTCTTGAGACAAGACCCATGGGTTATGGTGTACCTCCCTTGGGTGTTGGGCTAAGCCAGAGTATGTTTCTAGCGGAGCAGTTGGGCACACTGTTTCCAATCGCGCGTGTGCACAGGATTCGCCTCGCTCAGGACGCTCTTTCTCACGTGGAAGAAAAGGTGTACGACCTACTCTGGGGTGTGAAGAATCAGAGCCGTGATTCTTATAGACTCTCAGAATTCAGCCTTCAACGGATTGCCAACGAGGGACGCCTGAACATCAAGACTGTGCGGGAACTTCTGCCGCGCCTAATTGACAAGGGCTTCATAGCCATTGAGCGTGAGGCTGATGTGCGCAGGAACCGACCCACTCAGTATCGCGTATGGAGCTACAGCGAGGTGCTGGCTGATCAGCGGAGGAGGAATAGGCTCTGGTTTGTAAAAACCGGCAAGGGTGTCTTCTATGCACGTCCGGTATCCGTTGGAGTGACAGGCGAAGGGGTTCAT
>DATHTZ010000077.1:0-3658 GCA_035462675.1 Nitrospiraceae bacterium
TGTGTACATCGTCGACATGGGTAATCACCGGATTCAGAAGTTCGACACCAGCACCAACGTGCTCCCGCAGTTACTGGCCAAGTGGGGTGGCAGTGCCGAGCCTGGCCACGCCAGCAGTCCCCTCGCGCAGGAGGCAGGTCAGTTACGATCTCCCTGGGGCATTACGGTGGATGGGGCCGGCGATGTCTATGTTACGGACACCGGCAATCACCGCGTCGAGAAGTTCGATAAAGAAGGTAATTTCATCACTCAGTGGGGCGGGTTTGGGAACGGCAAGGGGCAATTCAACTTTCCTTACGGCATCGCAGTCGATGTGAAGGGCAGTGTGTTCGTCGTCGATAGCGGGAACACCAGGGTCGAACAGTTCATGCCGGCCGACGAAGGGAGCGAGCGTCTTCAGGAAGTCGCCGAGTCTGTGGCAGAGATCGAGAACGTGCAAGGCACATCACGGGCATAGGCAGCCACGAGGATCTAGTAGGGGAAATATATGCTCGATAAAGAACCACGCTTAGGACTGACCTACGATGATGTCGTGTTGGTTCCGGCCAAGTCTCAGATCATGCCGAGTGAAGTCGACATGCGTACGAGACTGACTCGCCACATCAAGATCAACATACCCATCATCAGCTCGGCCATGGATACCGTCACCGAGTCTCGGTTAGCCATTGCCATTGCCCGTGAAGGTGGCCTCGGGATTATTCACCGCGTGTTGTCGCCGATTGATCAAGCGACCGAAGTGGATCGGGTGAAGAAATCCGAAAGCGGCATGATTCTCGACCCGATCACGATCTCGCCCGATCAAACGATTCGCGATGCCCATGCGTTGATGGCGAAATACCGGATCTCCGGAATTCCTGTGACCAAAGACAAGAAGTTAGTCGGTATTCTCACGAATCGCGATCTGCGGTTCGAAACCAGAATGGACTTGAAGGTCTCGCAGATTATGAAGCGAGACAAGCTGATCACAGCGCCTGAAGGGACCAGCTTGGAAAAGGCCCGCGAAGTGTTGCACGAGCATCGGATCGAGAAACTGCCGGTCGTCAACAAGCATTTCGAGCTCAAGGGATTGATTACCATCAAGGATATTGAAAAACGTATCATGTATCCCAACGCCTGCAAGGATGGGCATGGCCGGCTCTGCGTGGGTGCGGCAGTCGGCGTGGGGCCTGAGACGGAAGATCGCGTGGTGCGGCTCAAGAAGGCCGGAGTGGACGTGATCGTGGTCGATACCGCCCACGGGCATTCTCAAGCGGTGCTGGATACAGTCAAGATGATCAAGAAGCGTCATCCGGATCTCGAGCTGATAGCCGGGAATATTGCTACCGCCGAAGCAGCGAAGGATTTGTTGAAGGCAGGCGTCGATGCCGTGAAGGTGGGTGTGGGGCCTGGCTCAATTTGTACGACCCGTATCGTGTCCGGCGCTGGGATGCCGCAGCTGACAGCGATTGCCGATTGTGCAAAAATCCTCGCGGGCAGCGGGGTCCCGATCATTGCAGACGGCGGGATCAAGCATTCAGGCGATATCACCAAGGCCTTGGCAGCGGGCGCTTCCTCGGTGATGCTCGGAGGACTCCTGGCAGGCACGGAAGAATCGCCGGGGGAAACCGAACTGTACCAAGCCAGAACCTATAAGGTGTACCGCGGCATGGGTTCGATCGGCGCGATGGAGCGCGGCGGCGGAGATCGGTACGGGCAAGGGGGGCGTCCGGTGCAGAAGCTGGTTCCGGAGGGCATCGAAGGTCGCGTACCCTACAAGGGAAAGCTCTCGGCCGTCACCTACCAATTGATCGGGGGAGTGAAATCCGGCATGGGTTATTGCGGATGCAAGACGATCTCGGACTTACAGCAGAAGGCCACGTTTATCCGGCAGACGGTCGCAGGCCTCCGCGAAAGTCACGTGCACGATGTGATCATCACGAAGGAAGCACCGAACTACCGGATGGATTGGGAATAGTTTCTAGTGCCCCTTACGCCTCACCCTTCACCCCTCACAGCATCAACATGGAACTCTGGCACAATAGAATCCTGGTTCTTGACTTTGGGTCGCAATACACCCAACTGATTGCACGCCGCATTCGCGAAGCCCACGTCTACTCGCAAATTCTGCCCTGCACCGTTCCCTTGGCGACCATTCTCGCCTATCGTCCACAAGGCATCGTGTTATCGGGTGGTCCTTCCAGTGTGTATGAAAAGAAGGCGCCGAGCGTGCCGAAGGAACTCTTCGATCTGGGTATCCCCATTCTCGGCATTTGCTACGGCATGCAGCTCGTGACCCATCTCTCTGGCGGGGAGGTGACCAAATCCAAGCACCGTGAGTATGGCCGGGCGGATCTCACGATCGACGACAACAGCAATCTCTTCAAGGGCATCGGCACAGACGGATCGACCGTCGTCTGGATGTCGCACGGAGACCGTATTGAACGGATGCCGCCTGGTTTTCGATCCATCGCGCATACAGCCAATTCGCCGATTGCCGCAATGAAGCGTGATGACCACAAGAGACGGATCTATTGCCTCCAGTTTCACCCGGAAGTCGTGCATACGCCGGAAGGGACGACGTTGCTCCGTAATTTCGTCTACGACATCTGCGGCTGCAAGCCGACCTGGACAATGCAGTCGTATGTCGACACGGCGGTGAAGCAGATCCGAGAGCAAGTCGGCAAGGAGCGGGTAATTTGCGCATTGAGTGGTGGGGTGGACTCGTCGGTGGCCGCTGCGTTGACTCATCGAGCCATCGGTGACCAGCTGACCTGTATCTTCGTCGACAACGGGTTGCTCAGAGCAGGAGAGAAAGAACAAGTCAAACAGACGTTTGCCCAACAGCTCCATCTGAATGTGCGAATACTCGATGCGTCCGATTCGTTTCTTGCCAAGCTCAAAGGGGTGGTCGATCCCGAGCGCAAACGAAAAATTATCGGGAAGCATTTCATCGAACAATTTGAAACTGAAGCCAAGAAAAAATCGGGGAGCGCAAAATTTCTGGTCCAGGGTACGCTCTACCCCGATGTGATTGAGAGCGTGAGCTTCAAGGGCCCGTCGGCCACGATCAAGACGCATCACAATGTGGGCGGTCTGCCGGCGCGAATGAAGTTAAAATTGATCGAACCATTGCGGGAATTGTTTAAGGATGAAGTCCGCGTGCTGGGGAAGGAACTGGGTCTGCCGGATGAGATTGTCTGGCGTCAGCCCTTCCCAGGGCCTGGCCTTGCCATCCGGGTGCTGGGAGCGGTCACCAAGGAGCGCCTGGCCATCCTGCGAGCGGCGGAGTCGATTCTCGATCAGGAGATTCGCACCGCCGGTTTGTATCGAGAGATTTGGCAATCGCTTGCCGTGCTGTTGCCGATCAAGACCGTGGGCGTCATGGGCGATCAACGGACCTATGAACATGTCATTGCGCTTCGTGCCGTCACGAGCCTGGATGGGATGACGGCCGATTGGGCCAAGATTCCGAACGAGGTGCTGGGCAAGATGTCGAATCGGATCATCAACGAAGTCAAAGGTGTGAACCGGGTGGTATACGACATCAGCTCGAAGCCACCGGCGACCATCGAGTGGGAGTAGAGGGGGAGAGGCTTGTCGGCTCCCGTGCTCGCAGAACGCGCACGATGAAACAGTGCTCGTTCGATGCGCGCAATAGGACCCAGCCAAGCCACTCCCC
>DATHTZ010000078.1:0-2003 GCA_035462675.1 Nitrospiraceae bacterium
TATCTCGATCATGACATGGGGGCCGGGCACCCTGAGTCGCCTCATCGGTTGCGTGCCATCATGCAGCAGTTGGAGCAGAGCGGTACGGCGGCTCGGCTGACCAGGATTGAGCCGCGAGAGGCGGAAGACGAATGGATTACGCAGATCCATACGGCCTCGTATCTTGCAATGCTGAAGAGTCATACACCGACGAATGGGCGGGTCTCGCTCGACCCCGATACCTCCATGTCTCCTGGCTCATTGGCTGCCGCCTATTTGGCAGCAGGCGGCGCGTTGGCTGCGGTCGATGCAATCATGAGCCGCCGAGTGGACCACGCCTTCTGTGCGGTGAGGCCGCCGGGGCATCATGCCGAAGCGGGGCGCGCGATGGGTTTCTGCCTTTTCAATAATGTGGCGATTGCCGCGCGCTATGTGCAGAAGAAGTATGGTTTTACGCGTGTCTTGATTGTCGATTGGGACGTGCACCATGGGAACGGCACACAGCACAGTTTCGAGGACGATCCCTCCGTGCTCTTCTTCAGCACACATCAATACCCGCACTATCCGGGAACAGGCCGAGAATCGGAACTAGGACGGGGAGCAGGCGAAGGGTTCACGATCAATGTGCCGATGGAAGCAGGTGAGGCCGATGAAGAGTATCGCGCTGTCTTTCAGAAGTCGTTGGTGCCGGCGGCCGATGCGTTTAAGCCGGAGTTTGTGATCGTCTCCGCCGGCTTCGATGCGCACCAAGATGATCCGCTTGCGAGTATGAGGTTGACGGAAGAGGGCTACGCGGACCTTACCGGCATCGTGGCCGGCATCGCCAAGCGCCATGCCGGTGGGCGCATGCTGTCATCGCTCGAAGGAGGGTATCATCTGACGGCCTTGGCTGCCTCGGTGGATCGCCACATTCAGGCGCTCTTGGCCGCATGAAGACCTCTGTCAAAGTTCTGCTCGGTACTGTCCTGGCCGGTGGGCTCGTGTATCTGTATTACACGGAAATCAAACCGGTCGTGATTTTCGGGTTGCGGTCTGATTATGCCCATGCGATTCCGTTTCAAAAGATCCCGGAAGGTCTGACAAGCCTGAGGGCCGAATCTTGCGGGGAATGCCATCGCGAGATCTACGACGAATGGAAGACGAGTATCCATGCCCATGCATATGAAGATCCATTCTTTCAGGCCTATTGGAAAAAGGACAAGAATGTCTGGGTCTGCTTGAACTGTCATACCCCATTGGAAAACCAGCAGCCGACATTGGTGAAGGAGATTCCGCGAGGGCGTGTGGAGAAGGCGGTTCAAGAGCCCAATCCCCAGTACGATCCCGAGTATCAGAAGGAGTCGGTGACCTGCGCGGTCTGCCATGTGCGGGATGGTGTCATCTATGGACCGTTCGACGATTCGGCCGCGCCGCATCCGACCAAGTTCGATCCGAATTTCAGAACGGCGCAGGTCTGTTATCGCTGTCATAATGTCGTATCCGGGCCGGCCCAGTTTTATAACGTGGGACCTTGCGGGACGTATGCGGAATACGAAGGCAAGTTCTTCATGCAGGAGCGGGGCTTCATTTGCCAGAGTTGCCACATGCCTGAAATCGATCGGCCGGTCGCGGCCAACAGTCCGATCCGGAGAGGACGCAAGCACCTCTGGCGCGGTGGGCACGATCCCGATATGGTGAAGCGGGCAGTGGGAATACACGTCAAGGCCGACAACACGTCGCCAAAGCCGGGAGATCGAGTTGGATTTACACTGACGTTGATCAATGCAGGTGCCGGCCACAAGATTCCAACCGGCGATCCCGATCGATATTTCACGGTGGAGTTCTCTGTGGAGGATCAAAAGGGAGAGGTGCTCGATCAGCATACCTCGACGATGGGCCGTTGGATCCTGTGGCAACCGGCGATCGTCGAATTGTATGATAACCGCTTAGTGCCCCTGGCCAGCCGGGAATATCAGTTTTCGTATCAACTCCCAGCCAAAGCCGAAGGCTTGAAAGTGAAGACTCGCGTGCAGTACCACATTCTG
>DATHTZ010000079.1:0-2984 GCA_035462675.1 Nitrospiraceae bacterium
GACGAGTGATCAAAGAATCGAAGGATGTGGGGCAAGCCGAAGAGAATGTCTCAGCGCTGCAGCAGCAACTGGCGGACCTCGAATCTCAGTTTAAAGCAGAGACCGATGCTCAGGCTGCCGCGACCGATCCCCTCACAGAACAACTCGACAACGTCTCTCTCAAACCCACCAAGGCCAACATCGCGGTGAAACTCGTCGGCCTCGCCTGGACACCAAACTGGCAGGATGGGAAGGGTGTGCTGACGCCCGCCTGGCAATAGACCCTTCCTCCGCGGTTGAATCTCACGCGTTGCCGGATGCCTTTGTCTCAGTGCTTACGATCTTTCTGCATGATTTTATCCGTCCAGGCTAGGAGGATCGCCGAGCCGAGGAAGGTCATGTGGATGAGAATCTTCCACTTAATATGTTCGGGGTTTTCATGCTCAATGTCGACGAACGATTTGAGAAGATGAATGCTGGAAATGCCGATCAGTGAGGCTGCGAGTTTAATCTTGATGGTGCCGGGATCGATGTGGGTCAGCCATTCCGGTCGATCGGCATGTCCTTCTAAATCCAATTTACTCACGAAGGTCGCGTAGCCGCCGATGATCACCATGGTGAGCAAGTTTGCCACCATGGTGACGTCGATCAGTCCCAGGACGCCCAGCATGAAGACCGTCTCTTGTTGCTGATGGATGTGCCGGATCATCTCCCACAGTTCGACGAGAAATTTGTACGCATACAGCAGCTCAGCCACGATGAGGCCGCCATAGAGTGGGGCCTGAATCCACCGGCTGGCGAACACGACGGTTTCAAACAGATGTTCGACGCGGTTGATGGGAGCGTGTGCGTACTTCGCGACGGCGGGTTCTGAATGATCGGAATGACTCACGGCGCGCTATCCTAGTCGGCGAGGGCGGGAACTGTCAATTCGAACGACAGCGCTGCGCATGAGGGATGCGGCTCGACCGCAGAGGAACGTTGATCAATCAGCAAACAAGATACTGGGGGAGGCCAACGTTTCGGCCTGGCTAGGAGGTGCACAAAGAAGGTGAAGCATCTGGATGATCTTGTGACCCTCCGTGGCCTTCTCTAAAAAGAAATTGGCCCCGGCGAGAGAGCAGGCGGCCTGATCGTCACGCGAGGGATCGTCCGTGACGATGATAATGATCGGCGGGATCATCAATCGCTTGATGTGTCGGAGCACTTCGATACCACGACCATCCCGAAGCGAAGCGTTCAGGATTGCGATATCTGGTTTGCGATTGAGAATCATCGCCGTGGTTTCTTCAGCGCCCGACGATTCTCCCACCACGTGCAAGCCGGTTATTTTTTCAATTCGCTTCTTCAGTTTTTCTCGGAAGTAGACATCTGTGTCGGCTAGGACGATCGTCATACGATATTTTTACCAAGGTTAATAATAGGCTCTCGGATCATGAGCAGTCTTAATGTCTAGACTCAATCAACGAGAACGGCAATCAGTCGAATGCGCACGCACTGTAAGAAGAGTCTGACACTGCACCGAGTCATGCCGCAGGAGCGAAGGTTCAATTTGCCGCCTCTTATGACCAGCACCCCATAAACTTTGTATGCGCTGATGAGTCATCGGTGTGATTATTCAACTAAATGATGATCGAGGGCATAGCGGATCAATTCGGCGGTGGTCGTGAGTTGTAGTTTGTCCAGGAGACGGGCTCGATAGGTACTGACGGTCTTGATGCTGAGCGTAAGGGATTCTGCGATATTTTTGACGGACTGACCCTTGGCTAGTAATACAAGAACTTCGAATTCTCGCTCAGACAATGTGTGATGGCCTGGGCGGGGTGGATTCTTGCCCAGGCTACCGGCCATGTACTCTCCGAGGGAGGCGGTGACATACATGCGGCCAGTCAGGACTTGATTGACGGCTCTGGCCAGCTCTTCTGGTACGGTCTGTTTGGTGAGATAGGCCATGGCCCCTGCTCGGAAAGCACGGACTGCGTATTGCTCCTCGGTGTGTAGGCTCAAAACCATCAGAGGGAGTTGGGGGGCTATGCTGTGCAACTCACACAGCAGCTCCAACCCACTCTGATCAGGAAGGCTGATATCCACAATTGCCAGATCCCAAGACTCCCGTTGTACCGCAGCGATCCCCTTCTGACCGGTATCAGCTTCACCAAGCTCAACGTGAGGGAAGGCCTTCTCAAGGATTTGTCTCACACCCAGGCGCACAACCTCATGATCATCGATGACGAGAATTTTTACGATCTGCGCCCCGATCATGAGACGAACCCCTCCGCAACCGGTACGGAGGCGCAGGCCGTGGTTCCGACACCGGACGTTCCGATGATATGAAAATGGCCGCCTAGGAGGGAGACTCGTTCCTGCATTCCACGAAGCCCACAGGAGTGAGGCGTGGTCAGCTTCTCGGGGGTGATGCCCTTCCCGTTGTCAGTTACTTCTAAGGTCACACTGGCGCCATCCTGGTACAGCCGCATACGCACCTGCGAGGCGGCGGCGTGGCGCATCACATTCGTCAGCGATTCCTGCGCGATCCGAAACAACGCAGTGGACACTTCGGAGGACAGTTCGATAGATGACACCTCCGGACCTACGTCGATCGTGCACCGCGCCCCCGTCCGATGCTGGAACGTTGTGACAAGGCATTCCAACGCCGGAACCAGTCCAAGATCGTCCAGCATCGCAGGGCGCAGGGCCGTAGCTGTTGCGCGGACAGACCCCAAAAGTGCATCGACCGATCCCGACATGACCCGGACTTTGTTCAGCAGATCCCCGACGCCAGTTGAAGCAGGAGATTGCGTGAGTGTCGCGCCACACCATGCCAGATCGAATTTCAATCCGGTCAAGGACTGTCCAAACTCGTCATGCAACTCCCGTGCAATTCTGCACCGTTCCTCTTCTGCAGCTCTCTGCGCCCGGCGAGCCTCGCTACGTACTTGGGCATTGGCCAGCCGAAGTTCTTCTTCCACCTGGGTATCCGTAAGGACGGCGCTACCGATGGCCAT
>DATHTZ010000080.1:0-6004 GCA_035462675.1 Nitrospiraceae bacterium
TTGCTTGATGCGCGTGGATTTGAGGTTGAAGGTGAGCGGGAGCGGCCCAACCCAGAATATAATCGTCAGTTGAATAAAGTGTTGGCGAATGGAGGGCGGCTCTACGTTGATGGGGCTCATCCGGAATATTCCACGCCTGAGTGTACCAATCCACGTGAAATAGTCGCGTTCGAACGAGCCGGCGACCGAATTCTCGCTCAATGCCTCGAACAGATGGCGCGTGTCACCGGTCGTGATCACTGTGTGCTGTACAAGAACAACTCGGACGGCAAGGGAAACAGCTACGGCTATCACGAAAGCTATCTCATGTCTCGTACGGTTCCCTTCGAACGCATCGTGAAAGCGTTGGCGCCTTTTTTTGTGACACGGCCCATTTTCGCAGGGGCAGGCAAGGTCGGCGCAGAGAATCAGACCAGCCCGGCGGATTATCAGATCTCGCAGCGTGCGGATTTCTTCGAGTGTCTTGTCGATCTCAATACGATGGTCCGGCGGCCCATCGTCAATTCACGCGATGAGCCGCACGCGGAGTATGGCAAGTATCGGCGGCTGCACGTCATTGTCGGAGATGCCAATATGGCGGAATTGTCGACCTACCTCAAGGTCGGCACGCTGTCGATTGTCCTAGATCTGCTCGATGCCGGCGCAGACCTGCCGCAGTTCGAGTTGGACGATCCAGTCCGAAGCATCAAGCAAGTGTCGCGCGATCTGGGCATGAAGGAGCCGCTCAAACTGGCGGGAGGCTGCTCGACGACGGCAGTGGCGATTCAACGAGCCTATTTGAAGGCCGCCATGGGATACTATGCGTGCCGCGAACTCTCCCAAGTCACGAAAGATATTCTGGTCCGCTGGGAAGATGTGCTGGATAAGTTGGAGCAAAATCCTCGGCTCTTGGTGCGAGAGTTGGATTGGGTGGCAAAGCGCCAGATGATGGAATCCTATATGGAGCGAAAGGGGTGCGGGTGGGACGACCCGCGGATACGTCTGATGGATCTGCAGTATCACGACGTCCGCCCAGACAAGGGTCTCTATTTTACGCTCGAACGTAGCCACCTGGTCGAGCGAATCGTGCAAGAAGTGGAGATCGAGCGGGCGGAACTCACCCCGCCTCCGGGGACGCGCGCCTATTTCCGTGGACGATGTGTCAGCAAGTTTGCGAAGTCGCTCTATGGGGTCAGTTGGACCTCGGTGCTCTTCGACGTCGGTAACAACCAGGTCAAACGAGTACCCTTGATGGACCCGCTCCGAGGCACAGCCTCGCTGACGAGCGACCTCCTCGATCAGGTCGAAACTGTCGACGCATTGCTGGAGAAGCTTAAGGCCTGATGAACAACCCTCCCTCGCGATTGACACGATGAAATTGCCATTTCTCCCTAACCACGACGACTCGAGTTTCTTCGATTTTTTGACCCAGCACCACCCCGCACTGACCCCGACCGGTCGTAGTGGATTCTTGCAGGCTCAGGCCGCAGCTGATCCGATTCGCGGCGCCGGCTCGATGAGCGTGCCCCATGCCACCACTGTGCTGGCGATCAAGTATCAACAGGGTGTGGTGATTGCCGGAGATCGCCGAGCGACGGAAGGGTTTCAAATCGCTGAGCGCCGGATCGAGAAAGTCTTCAAGATCGACGAATATTCTGCGATGGCGATCGCCGGCGCCGCTGGTCCCTGCATTGAAATGGCCAAGCTGTTTCAGGTCGAGCTGGAGCATTACGAAAAATTAGAGGGTGTGCAATTGTCTTGCGAGGGGAAGGCCAACAAGCTCGGACAGATGGTCAAGGCCAATCTGCCGATGGTGTTTCAAGGGCTGGTCGTCATGCCGCTCTATGTCGGCTACGATCTAAAGCGTGCAGAAGGCCGCATTTTTAAATACGACCTCGCCGGGGGTCGGTACGAAGAGTCGGATTACCATGCCATCGGATCGGGCGGGAAAGATGCGCGCAATACGATGCGGGAGCATTTCCTCAAAGGCCTGGCTGAACCGGACGCGCTGAAGCTGGCGCTCCTGGCCTTATACAATGCGGCGGATGACGACGTTGGGACCGGGGGGCCGGATCTTGTGCGGGGCATTTACCCCACGGCGAAGATCGTCAACTCAACCGGCATTACCGATGTCTCCGACCAGCAGATCCGCGGCATCTATGATGGGTTGATTGCCACTCGCCGCTCCAAGGAGAACTAAGCATGCCGATGCCCTATTACGTCTCGCCCGAGCAGATGATGCAGGACAAGGCGGAGTATGCCAAGAAAGGCATCGCCAAAGGCCGTTCCATCATTGCTATCGAATATGTGAACGGGATCCTGCTTGTGGCGGAAAATCCCAGCGCCTCGCTCTATAAAATTTCAGAGATCTACGACAGCATCGCCTTCGCTGGAGCCGGCAAGTACAGCGAATTTGAAAATCTCAGGAAGGCCGGCATCAGGCATGCGGATCTCAAAGGATTCATGTACAGCCGGGAAGATGTGACGGCCCGTTCTCTTGCGAACGGCTACTCTCAAAGTCTCGGCACCATTTTCAGCCAGGAACTGAAACCTCTAGAGGTAGAAATCCTGGTGGTGCAGGTCGGGTACAACGGCCAGGCCAACGAGATGTATCGCATCTCCTTCGACGGCAGCATCATCGACGAACGCACCTTTGCGGTCATCGGAGGCAAGTCCGAGGCCGTGCAAGCCTTGCTCAAGGAGAAAGGCTTGACGCAGCCCCCAGAGCTCCAAGCTGCGCTCACCCTTTGTCTCACCGCACTCGAGCACATCGGGAACCAGAAGCTCTCACTGGAGAGTCTGGAGGTGGCAATCCTGGATCGCACCCGCGACGGCAGAAAGTTCCGTCGTCTCTCGCCTGCCGATACCAAGCAGCTCCTCGCAACTTAGCAGAATGCTGAAAAAGCCCGCCAGCGGCGTTCTCGCGTCGCTCAGAGGCTCAACGTTGATGAGAAATTCCTCGTAGATCGGAGCACTGGAGGGGGTTTTCCGTTCGCCAGGACCCACTCCGGGGGCGAACGGCCCACACGAAGTGGGGTTTGTACCTTCTTGCCTCTTCGCTCGCTGCGGCATTGCTAGGGACAAGGCGCGTCTCGGCGCGCTAGGGTTGGGCGGGTGAGAAGTCCAGCTTTTTGAGCATCCTGCGGGGCCTGTTTTCTGCCGGGCCCCCGTTGGGACCATCGAAGTCTTCTCGTGCCCCCTAGTTTTTCCATAGCCTACTAGTCCCCTCATTTAAGTTTCTGACGCACAGACCGATACAGACTCAGAGCATCGTCTACAGATGGACACGACAGTCGGCTCAGACAGTCCAGTGTCTGTTCAAGCTCGGAGGTCTTCATGGACGCAGAGGCACCGATATCCCCATCCCTCGCGAAAACGATCTTGGTCGTCGACGACGACCCATCAACGATGTTGATCTGCGTCAAGAAGCTCCGTGCTGAAGGGTTTACTGTCATTCAGGCGGAAGGAAGTTCGGAGGCATTAAAGATCTTAGCCACCCACCAAGAGCCGATCGATCTGCTGTTGGCCGATCTCATGCTGCCTCCTCCTGGCCTTCAATTGACCCCCACCCAAAATCCATATCCGCGGGTCCATGGTCACGACATCATTCAACGCGCCCTGGCGATGAAGAAGACATTCCGCGTAATCTTAATGTCGGGCTTGTCGTATCACGAGCGGAAAGCGTACCAAGCGATCACCGATCACGTGCCCTTTCTCCAGAAGCCTTTCTCCGTTGAGACCTTGACTCAGCTGGTCCATGAGGTGCTCGCCTCAGCTCCGCTCTCCTCAGACGATTTCGCTACCAAGTCAACCGCCAAACAAGACGTTCGGTGGTATGACTAATCTCACGTTCCAAGTCACGTGAATCACGACTTTTCCAATCCGAGATGAATGACCACTGAGTGCACTTCGGAGGCTGGAGGCTGTGACAGCACTTCCAGCTAGGCGTTCCTCAATTTCTATAGTATCGTAACCTTCACGCTCTCATAGCTCGATTGGCTAGAGCAGCGGCCAATCTGGCTCGCGACAGGGAACCCCGGATAATCGGCACTGATTACAAGGGGTTTTTGTTGCCTCGCTCGGTGACGGGAGGCGATATCCAGCTCCTCGCGGGCTAGGGCACGTCCATGAGCCACCAACGCTCCACACGCGAGTCCATGCCTATCGAAGCAGCACCCCTATCCAATATAATAGGAGAGGGGGAGGGTGTGTCGCAGGGGGTGATCCACTCACAAGGAGGCCGGGGCAATCAGTTGGTTGAGGCGGAGATCAGGACTTGAGCAAGCAATATCAAGAATGAAGGAGAGGAAACCAGTGAAAAACAGAATGGCGACATTCGGAGTCGGGCTCTGTCTTGCTCTGTTGGCACCAGTCGCCCCGACCATGGCAGCGGAGGTGAGGTTACACATTCCTCCGGTGTTTCAGGAACACCCGAGTTGGTGTTGGGCAGCTGTGGGAGAGATGGTCTTCAAATACTATTACGTCCCCGGTGCTCATCGGACAGATTATCAGTGTGGGATTGCGCAGGGAAGAAAGCTTTGCACGGGGACACCGAACTGTTCCGAATGCGATCTCCCGGACGGTGATGAAGCTACCGTGGCGAACATGCTTCAACAGTATCCGTTACTGGCTACACGGGGCGATACGGCTGGAGATATCGCCCTGACGGTCCAATCGAAGGCAGGCAGCCTTTCCGAGGAAGAAGTGAAACAAGAGATCAATGAGGGCCGCCCTATTATTGCTGGAGTGTCTCCGTCTGGGTTTAAGATCGATGGAATCTCTCAACATATGGCCCTGATCGTCGGCTATGACGATCGCTCCGGCAACCTGATGCTGACCGTGAACGATCCGTTCCCCTTCGAAGCCGACCGCTTCCTCTGGATCGCGAACCCCTATCAACCAAACATGGACATGTCAGGAGAAAATGACGGCCAATATCAGGTCAGTTACGAACGATTTCGCGCAAAGATAAAGTGGAAGCAGACGATGTACCGTATTACCTGCACCGGGCAGGGTTGCCCGTCCGACAACCACCAAGTTGCGGATGGCGTCGCTGGGAAAGACGACCGTGACGTGATTCAGGCCGTTCTCGCGGCATCCTCCGGAGACTTCAAAACGTTACGCACAGGACATAAAGCTGTCGATCATACCGGGACAACATGGCGACCCAACGTTGCCTTTGCCGGTGCCAAACAATGCCTGGTGAGAGACAAGGATGATTCTGATGGAGCCAGGTGGAGTTGTACGTTCAAATTTTCAGACAGGTCGGAAGCCGACGAAGCGGTGAAGGATATCGTGAAACGGTTGCGCAACAGCCTGCCTGATGGCTGGACCGGAACGGATCTCGATCAGGACTCTGACACAGAGTTGTACACCAAGACAGACAAATTCATCGCAAATAAACCAGGAACGAATTCGGCGATCAGGGTGTACTTCATTGACGTGAAGAAGAGCGGACGAGTCACCATGTATCTTTCCGTGAATAGTAAGTAACGTTCCGACTAAGACGAATAACAACCGGATCGGCCGCCCTTTCACTCCTGAGGCTTTTTCAGGGCCTGGCAGCCGATGTGTGCACACACCGGCTTGACAGGATGGGCCGGCACGATTTCCGCCAGAGTGCCGCCCGCAAGCCTCTTAGACACAATATGGGACCAAGGCCCTCAATCTACCCGTGAGTAGGCTGAATTCAAGCCACGCTCTCGTAGCTCAGTTGGATAGAGCAGCGGTTTCCTAAGCCTTTCCAGTACCTTCAAACAAATCCCTGTCCACACAGCTGAACGCCTCTTCTAGAGAGGCTTTGCATCGGTTTGACCATTTGGTTCTATTCAGGTGGAGTGAGGCCCTTTGGGACGTTTTATGCCGTAGAATGAACACGCCGGGAACACGTAGGGTTTCTGTCTAGCAATGGCTTGTTTGAGATGCACAACCGGAGGACTGGGGGCGTGCTATGGGCAAGGGCAGTATGGCTGCGAGATTTGAGGCCACATCAGCCTCGGAGACTATAGGTTCCGATCTCGCTTCA
>DATHTZ010000081.1:0-1748 GCA_035462675.1 Nitrospiraceae bacterium
TCTCCCTCATTCAGCACTCGCTTGGAGGGAATCCCATGAACGACCTGGTCATTCACCGAAGCACACAGCGTCTTGGGGTAGTTTCGATACCCTTTAAACGCTGGCCGCGCTCCACGTGATCGAATCTCTTCCTCGGCTAAACGGTCCAACTCATCAGTCGTAATACCTGGCCGAACAGCTTTCTGCAATATCTGCAATGTCTCTGCCACTACTCTTGACGCCTGAGCCATCACCGCAATCTCATCCGGCGTCTTGAGAATAATCATGTCGCTCGGTACGGTGCTAGCTCCTGCGAGAGATACCGAAAGACGACGTCCACCGCACCAGATGCATCCATCGGGAGCAACAACCGCCGCTCATCATAATAGCGGACAAGCGGAGCGGTCTGCTCGTCATATACTCTCAGACGCATCTCGATCGCATCGCGGCGGTCATCGCTACGCTGCACGAGCGACTCTCCGCACCGATCACACATCCCATCCACCTTGGACGGCGCAAAGTCTACATGGAACGTGGCTTGGCACTTCGGACAACTTCGGCGCCCGCTCAATCGCTTCACGACATCCTCACGCGAAACCTGGAAATTCACAACCCGGTCCAACGCGATCCCTTTGGAGGTCAACACCATTCCCAATGCTTCTGCCTGCGGAACCGTCCTGGGAAATCCATCCAGAACGAATCCATTTGCGCAGCTTGGATCAGCGAGTTTCTCCCTCATCAGTCCGATCACCACGGCATCAGGAACCAAGTTCCCCTGATCCATGTAACTCTTCGCCTCGAGACCCAGCGTGGTCCGGTTACGAACCGCCTCGCGGAGAAGGTCGCCGGTCGAAATCTTCGCCACCTGATACTGCACCGCAATACGGTCAGCCTGAGTTCCCTTGCCAACTCCTGGTGCGCCGAGAAATACCACGCGCATGGATTTCCCGTCACCCACTCCGGCCACGAAGAGGGGCCATGCCCTTACCCAGAAACCCTTCATAATTCCGCATGAGCATATGGGACTCAATCTGCTGAGCCGTATCGAGACCGACCCCGATCACGATCAGCAGCGAGGTGCCGCCAAAATAGAATGGCACATTCAATTTATAGATCAATAATTCAGGGATCACACAGACAATTGCGAGGTAAATCGATCCAGCAAATGTAATCCTCGTGAGTACCTTATAAATATAGTCTGAAGTTCTGGTTCCTGGGCGAATTCCGGGAATGAATCCACCGTACTTCTTCATGTTGTCAGCCATGTCCACCGGATTCAAGACTACAGCGGTATAAAAGAAACAGAAAAACAGAATAAGGCCAACGTACATCAGTGTATATAATACTGATCCAGGCGCGAGTTGGGCGCCGATGTCCTTGACCCACGGCGTCTCGAAAAATCCGGCAATCGTCGCAGGAAAGGCAATAATCGACGATGCAAAAATAGGTGGGATTACCCCTGCGGTATTGATCTTCAATGGAATATGAGTACTCTGCCCGCCGAACACTCTGCGTCCGATAACCCGCTTCGCGTACTGAACCGGCACCTTCCGTCGCCCACTTTCTAAGTAGACAATGGCTGCCACCACCACGACCATGAGCAAAGCGAGAGCGACCAACAAGATAATGCTGAGCTGACCGACCTTGTACAATTCAAAGGTCTGGGCCACGGCGGACGGCAAGCGCGCGACGATCCCTGCAAAAATAATCAGGGAAATACCGTTCCCGATGCCTCGCTCGGTGATCTGTTCACCGAGCCACATCAGGAA
>DATHTZ010000082.1:0-8738 GCA_035462675.1 Nitrospiraceae bacterium
AGGGATCTTTTATCTGCGACAACTGAAGGATTCCCAGCGCATCCACGCACAGATCAAGCGCGGACAGCGGGCCGTGGTGATTGGATCAGGCTTTATTGGAATGGAAGTGGCCTCGGTTCTGGCAAGCCGCGGAGTACAGACGACCATGGTGTTTCCTGAAGATCGTGTATGGAAACAGCTGTTCACACCGTCGGTTTCCACCTTCTTTGAGGCCCAATGTTCCAAGCATGGTCTCACCTACATGAAAAACGAAAAGGTGGTGGCCTTGACCCATGCGAATCGCGGGCGGCAGGTCGTATTGGCATCGGGCAAGCAAGTGCCAACGGACTTTGTTGTGGCGGGTATTGGAGTCATCCCAGCCGTCGAGCTGTTTCATCGGACACCGTTGGACACGCATGATGGTGTCCAGGTCAATGAATTTCTTGAGACCAACGTGTCCGGCATCTGGGCTGCCGGTGATGTTGCCAACTATCCGGACCGCATTTTCCACCGCCGCAGGCGGGTGGAGCATTGGGACAATGCCGTGGAGCAGGGGCGGGTGGCGATGCGTAATATGATGGGCAAACTTCAGCCGTTCCTCCACGTTCCATATTTCTTCTCAGATGTATTTGACCTTTCATATGAATTTTGGGGCGATGCGAACGGCCATGACCAGGTCGTCTATCGCGGCCACATGGATGACAAACAGCTCAGTGTCTGGTGGCTCAAAAAACGAACTCTGTGCGCCGCATTGATCATGAACCGTCCCGAGGAAGAACGGCGGTATGCCCCGCGCTGGATTTTGCGCCGGCCTCGGTTAGACCCGAAAGCGCTCCAACACGCCCGCAATCTGAAGTCGCTGGATACCACCTTCGGGCGCAAAGACTAGTTTGCTATTCCGGGCAGCGTCAAGCTGTAAGTCGCTTCTGCCATTGCTAGTTACTTCACCCATCTGCTACCACGCTGCTACCAGGACAGGACAAACCGGCCCCATCGGCTCCCATGTCAGGAGCATCCTGGTTTGTGGTTTCTTGTGGGGATAGGTTGTCTGAGGTTGGATTATCGGAAATTCGTAAACCGCAGGTCAGGGTTCTAGCCTCGCTCAATATCCCTGGCGCTGGTGCCAAAACACCCTGACCCACCAGGACCCATGATGAGTTGTGCCATCACGAATCCTCACTTTCTACTGATGATTGGTCTTGCTGAGTGTCCTGAGGTAGGTCTTCGTCGGGACTCTTAATCAGCGGGCCGTAAGTTCGCCCCCTGTGCATCCCATCGGGTTGTTGCGGTCGTCTTCGGCAGAGGCCGAGCGGCTAGCACCTGCGAGGCGCACCGCTCGCGCCAGTAAGACTGTCACTCCCGCCGTTTACCCCTCTCCTGCACGCCGGCTGCGCCCTCTACCTCATATTTCCTCCGTGAAATGTGCATTGGCTCTCCTCATCCTGTGAGAGCACCAACTTCATTTCAACAAAGGAGGAAAAAAGATGGCGACCAACAACAAACCCGCGAACACGCTGCGATGCGGCAACATCAAGGCGACCATCTGGCAGAATGTCAGCCAGATGGGTCCATTCTTCGCCACGACGTTTTCCCGCCCGTTCAAGGATCACACCGGCACCTGGCGCAATGCATCATCCTTTGGTCTTCATGACCTAGAAGCTTTGATGAACGTTGCGTTTGAGGCTAAGGAGTGGATCTCCGCTCACGTCTTAAAACGTTGAGCTTGTTCACTGGGAAGCTTCCGGCCTTCGGGGGCTTCCCTCCGACCATTCTATGCTTCTATCTCTTTTCGCGGTGACAAACCTCCACCAACGTGTGGTCTGGGTTTTTTGGGGGAAAGGCATACCTGACCGGCCTCCCGTGGTTGTGCAAGGTCGAATAACACATACGCACACGGTGACCCGCCTGGCAAAACGGGATGACCGTTGCGCTAGAATTACCCATACTCCCGGCGCGACGGGGGTCGAGGATCGAAATGCGTTCAGTGGACTCCTTACCAAATCAGATGTTCGGCGTACGTTGAACGTCGGCAAGGATTTTTCCAGGCTGGACGTGACACACATGCATGTGGCCGGCCCCTGTTGAGCGTAGAGGGTCATCAGAGCCATGCCCCAAGCTCGGTCCTGCGTTGGTCCTGCCGTCCTGCATGTAGGTTGTAGCGTTAGGGGACAGCCCTCCGTTTGGTCCTGAGGAATATTGCGACAGCCTCCTTGGAGTGGTCCGTGCCTGCGGATATATTTTTCGCGGGTTTCGACAGAATTGCCTTCCTCTACGTATTTCGCTGTCAGTCGGCATCCTACGTGCACTATTGGCCTCCTGTTAGAGCAGAGCAGTCGGAGCAAGCCTGGTGCAGGGGGCTCCCTTACAGAGTTCTCAGAGATCTCTCACACGAAGGAGTGGGGTATGTCGACGGTCCATCGTCTCCGAGACACCCACGGTCAATCGGTTCGAGCAGGGAAGCACGACTTGCAGAAGGCTAAGCGCACGCTCCGGGAGTCGTCGGTGTGTTGTGAGAGCCTCGCAGTCTGCCACACAGGCCGATGGACATGGGGTCCAGGCAAGGGAATAACCGTGCTGACGTCCCCCAAGAAGCAGATTCTCTTTTCGCAAGGAGAGGCGGCGGATGCTGTCTTCTATATTCAGGCGGGCCAAGTCAAGCTGACCGTGGTGTCGCCGCAGGGCAAAGAAGCTGTCATCGCGATGCTGGAACGTGGGGCCTTCTTTGGGGAATCCTATCTCGCCGGAGCGACGGTTCGTACCAAGACCGCGATCGCGGTGGAAGATTCCACTCTTGTGCGCATCGACAAAGAGGTCATGATCCGTCTGCTTCATGAAGAGCCCGCCTTCTCGGAGCTGTTCCTGACCCATGTCCTGTCTCGCAACATGCGCATTCAAGAGGACGTAGTGGATCACCTCTTTAATTCCAGCGAGAAGCGGCTGGCGCGGGTGCTGCTGTTGCTGGCCCACTTAGAAAAAGATGACAGAACAGAGGCGGCCATTCCGAAGATCAGCCAGGACACGCTCGCCGAGATGATCGGCACCACGCGCGCCCGCGTCAGCTTCTTTCTGAATAGGTTCCGCAAGATGGGCTTCATTGACTACAACAGCAGGCAGCACGCGAACGGGGAGTTGCACGTGCGCCGTTCCCTTCGCACGATCGTCCTCGACGACTGCCGCCCATCGTATGGGTGAGTCTTCGCGGAGGGAACCGCGCCCTGCGGTGTGCCAGATCATATGTTCCGCAGTGAGCAAATGTGAACAGACGACACGCTGTCTTTTCGGTAAACGGTGACTGGCCATTAACCATCTAAAGGAGGAGCCCATGTCAAAACAAGCTGCAGCCCATCACAAGAAAGCCGCCGAGCATCACGAACACGCCGCGCGTCATCACAAGGAAGCGGCCAAGCACCATGAAGCCGGCGCGCATGAGAAAGCCGCGCACCATGCCCACCTCGCGCAGGGCCATAGCCAACAGGCGATCGAGGCGGAGACGGACGCAGCGAAGGCCCATGTCGAACAGTATGGGAACAAGTAGCGGAGCCGCGAGATCCCGATACGGCCCGTGACCTAGGCCAGGGTGGAGAGAGCGACCCTGTTCCATGCTCCATTCACACGGAGTCATTCTGATCAGACGGCTGTTCGCCTTCTCGCCATCTTGGTGAGCAAGAGCGAGAGTGAGGATGACAGGGCCAGATCGATAGAACACGGAGACAGCGTATCTCACACAGGAGGAGCCATCATGAACGCGGATCAATTCAAAGGGAAATGGATGCAGTTCAAAGGCGAACTGAAAAAGCAGTATGGCAAGTTTACCGACGATGACTTAAAGCAGATCGAAGGCAACCACGACAAGTTTGTCGGCAAAGTCCAGGAACGGTATGGCGACACAAAGGACGAACTCTTGAAGTGGGCCGACCAGTGGTATCAGAAGCTGGCGCCAGAACCCCCGAAAGACAAGACGCGCTGACGGGAAGCCATCAAGCAGAGAGAGAAGGATCCCCTGGTAATTTCACCTTTCGGTTAGGGAGACAATCATGAACATACGGGCTGCACTCACACTCTGTACCGCGCTGGTTGTCGGGGCCACGCTCATCGCGGGACCGGCGACCGCTGCGGGCCAGGCCGACGAGAAGACGCCGATTAATGACACGTGGCTCACGGCAAAAACCAAGATTGCCCTTGCGGCGGATGGTCGCGTCAAAGGGCGGCAGATCGAGGTCGAGACGACGCAGGGCGTCGTGATGCTCCGCGGCAAGGTCGATTCCGACGCGGCCAAGCATGCGGCGGGGGACATCACCAAGCTGCTCGATGGGGTCAAGACGGTGAAGAACGACCTCGAGGTCGTCGCCCCGTCTAAACAGGAAGCGGTGGAGGAGAAGGATGAGGCCATCACGGCGCGCGTGAAAGAACACTTCGCGAAGGATACTCATCTGAAGCACGCCGCTATTGCGGTGCAGACCAATGCGCGGGTTGTCTCGCTGACCGGCGAGGTCAAGGACATCACGACGAGTGCCCATGCGTCCTGGACTGCTTGGTTCGTCCCAGGCGTGAAGTCCGTAAAGAACGATCTCACGGTGAAAGAAAAGTCCTAATGGTCTTAGTCGCACAACGCAGATGTGTTCCGTCCGTCGAGCACCGACTATCGTGGTGTCGGTGGACGACAGCACACCGAGTTTCAATAATAATCAGGAGGTGTACGATGATCGACACGACTGTCAATCGACCCACGGCGCAACGATCACCGGCGACGTCCCACACCGGTCCGGCCGGTGAGCAGACCGGCCAGATGGCCCAGGCATTCAAACGAGCGGCGGCGGATCATGCCCACATTGCCCAACGCGCCTACGAACTGTATGAGCAACGGGGCCGGCAAGACGGTCGGGACTTGGAGGATTGGGTGAAGGCGGAACGGGAGCTGGGCGGAGCAATGCATCACGCGTGACGCGGACCATGAGGGTCATGCACGTCAGCCTCCGTCACTAAAGGAATATGGCCATGAACACCTTGGTACGGTGGGACCCCTTCAGACCTCGGTGGAATCCGTTGAACGATCGGGAGGACTTGGAACGCCGATTGGCGTCGTTGTTGGGCACTCGGGAGACACCGGGCCATGGGGGCAAGGAAGCCCTGACGGTAGCCCAGTGGTCGTCCCTGGTGGACATTACGGAGGATGAGAAGGAATACCTCATTAAGGCCGAGTTGCCGGACATGAAGAAAATATGAAGAAAGAAGATGTGCGCCTGACGATGGAGAATGAGGTCCTGGCAATTTCCGGCGAACGGAACTTCGAGAAGGAAGACAAAGGGAAGAAGTATCACCGGATTGAACGCGCCTACGGGAGCTTTGTGCGCAGCTTCTCCCTGCCCGAGGATGCGGACGGGGGCAAGGTAACCGCCGAGTTCAAGGACGGCATGCTCCACGTGCATCTCCCGAAATCCCAGAAAGCGAAACCGAAAGCCATCGAGATCAAGGTGGCCTAGTGTGTGCCGTGCTCGAGGGATGATGGACATCACGGAAGACAGACTGACGTTGAGGAGGATGTCGGAGCGTACCAACCGGCGCTCCGCCACAGTGGCTCCAGGGCCTGCGAGGCCAGCATCCGGGCATCGAACGTCTCGTGCATCGCATGCGGAGTAGGTTCTACTTATTAGAAATTTCATACCATCCAGTGAGGAGGTGTCTTATGCGTAGATTAACCGTTGCTGCGGCTGCGGCCTTGTGCCTGATGGGGGCCAGTTCGCTGGCCCTGGCTGAGGAAGGTACTAAATATGGCGATCAAATTGAGACGGGTAAGCTATCTCAAGAACCTTCTGTATTAGGTAATAAACGTGAGCCGGTCCGGGCTGACGATGCCATGAAACGTGAGCCGGTCCCTGATGATGCCATGAAGGGCGAGAAGGTTCCGCCACGTACGTATTCTGGCGAAGGGGCTCGATATGGCGATCAAACGGAGCCGACGGGTAAGCTATCTCAAGAACCTTCTGTCTTAGGGAGTAAACGTAAGCCGGTCCGGCCGAATGAGCCCATGAAGGGCAAGAAGACGGAACATAAGGAGAAGACGAAGACGCACAAAGACTCGGCAAAAACCGCTCCGGCAGCTCCTGCTCCCGCGCTATAAGTTCTCGCAGTCGCGACAGCAGATTGCCTGGTCCTGGGGAGGTCTTCCTCCCGAGGGGCGCTTTCTGTTGAGAACTCTCGGATCGAGGGCGGAGCCTGGGTGAATCTCTTCGACGGTTCGGCTCACCGTTTGACCGTCAAGCTGAGTCAGTCATGATAAGCACCTAGTGTGTGCTGCGGTGATCGAGAGATGAAGGCGTCATGAAAGACAGGCCTACGCTGACCAGAAGGTCAGGAGTCTTCCTGACGCTCTCCGCCTCGGAACGTAGAGCAATACCTCTGGCGTCCGGCACCTCACTAGTCTGTTCGTGTGTCCCCAGCGGAGCTATGAGTGAGGCTGCAGTGGACCGTTAGCCCTACAATTCGTCAACGCATCGCAGAAGGAGAAGCACCATGCTCGAGACCATTGCCATCATTTTGGTCGTCCTTTGGATTCTGGGTCTTGTTACCTCGTACACCATGGGCGGATTCATTCATGCCCTTTTGGTCATCGCGGTTGTGGTGATTCTGGTTCGTATCATTCAAGGTCGAAGCGTATGAAGACCCTGTAGACACGAAGGTGCTGGGAGCCATTTCGCAGCGTATGGTCGGGGTCTGGTTTCTTTCACCTATCTCGTTTGTTTGTTCCGAGAACCAATCAAACTAGATAAACCAAAGCAACGGAACACAAGACAAACCCAGCGGAGCTCTCGCACTTTTTCCATATGTTTACATCATGTGCTCTTCTCGCTACCGCTTCCCTCACACAAGACACCCGTATCATCTCCGGAGTGACGAATACCTCTCCGACGTTGCAGTAGACTTGTCTACATCAGATTATTGAGACTGTCTTGGCCAAGTTGCCGGGCTGTCAGCAGCTGACTTAATCGTGAGGCGTTGCTATGCCGCACTTTGAAAAGCATAGAATACGGCGCTTTAGATGGCTCCCTCGTGAAGTCTTGGATAGTCTTAAGATGTTCATCAAAAATCGAGAAGACGGCAGCTGCAAATCGGATATTAGCTGAGACTATACGAATACCTGATCGATTGAATTCTTCAAAAACGGCTGGAGCGAGCATTCCGGAGACGGAAAATAAAATCTGGAACAACCATGATCGTCATGGGTCGTCTTGGTCTGGCCTAGTCTGGCAGCAGCGTGGTAGCAGAAAAATGCCGAAGGAGGCTCTTGCGAGCGTCCTGCGGATCAAGCTGGTGGTGTGGCGCCGGTTGCCTCAAGTGCACATTCCTCCGCTCCCCAAAACGCTCACTTATTTGCAACTCGTCTTGCTCCTGGCACAGGGGCTCGTCGCCAGACAAATTAGGAAATTTATGCGGCCTGGTCAAAATTGCTCAGATAGCAAGACTCCTGCGAGCGTACAGTTAAATGTTCGCGGTTTTTACATCCAACCGAGGAGGCTCCCATGGAATCTATGCTCAAGGTGGTCGGTGTTCTGTCGTGTGGGTTCTTGCTGTGCCTGGGTTTGTCCCAAGCCGCTCAGGCAGATAATGCTGCAGCGGTTAACGACGAAATGAAGGCTGACCAATCTGATCGGAGGCAAGGCGGTCAGGAAGTTGGTGAAAAACAACTGAACGATCCGATGAAGGGTGGCGACTCCAAGGGCGGCAAGACGATCAAAGGCGAAGTGTTGCGCATCGAAGGCGATATCTATTTCATCAAAGGGCAGGACGGGAAGGAAGTGCGGTTGTATACCGACAAAACCACCCAGATGGGAAAAAACATCGAGCCCGGTTATCACATTGAAGCGAAGGTGACCGATCGGAATCATGCGCTGTCGATTCTCTCGGAGCAGGCGGAGACGGATCGCCGAAACGCCAAAGATTAGATGGCGTTCTGCAGTCGCCGTTCGGCTGACACTCTTGCTGAAGCTGTTGCACTAGAAGGAAGCGGCTTGAATAGGTATCAACCTGATTTCGTGACGGGAGGAAAATTGGAGCTCGGGCTGGCGAGATCGAGTGAGATCACTTCCGCATTCCCGATTCTTGCCAGATTGGCTCTGGCTTTTTCGACATCGCGCGCGCGGCCGACGACGGCCGCCGCCGCTTTCGAAAGATCGCGAGTCGTCTCCAGGCCGATCCCGAACGGAACTATCAGCCTTTTAACCCCACGTCTAGAGCGGCTAGTCGTGCCATTTTCTGGAGAAATCAGGGTGGCGGCGTGAACGCTAATGGCGCAGTTTTTATTTTCTCATTGCTGAGAGTATCAGAATTCACCACGGCATACATTGGGTTTAAATCTTCCGAAAATGAGGGGGGCGCAGATGCTGGACCATGGGAAACAGGCGGTTGTATGGATTTCAGACGAGGGAGCCCGTCTCTTTCTTGGGCTTGAACGCTCTAAAGAAGTGGGAAGGCGCTGGGCATTCTTCGGTAAAATAGCCGACGACTGTAAATCACTCGGCCTCTGGGTGAACATTGAGCGGATTGAAGAACGCGAGTTCGGGACAGAGGCGAAGCTCATACAAACTTGGTCTGTGACTCCTCAGAACTGCCTCGTCCGATCTGATTTCATCATCGCAGTCCAGGTATTCGCGAAGAATAATCCCAGGGAAAAGATAGGTTTCAAAGCAAAACGGCCATAGAGTACCAATCGAGGCAACGTGCGTTTGCCTTGCTGAACAAGCGGCCATCTGTCCGTGAGTAGG
>DATHTZ010000083.1:0-20749 GCA_035462675.1 Nitrospiraceae bacterium
GTGTAGGCCAAGGGCGTGAACAATCGCCCCTCCTGGGCTTCCAGCGTGAAGATCGGCAGGAACGACACGGCGATCACCAGCAGCGAGAAGAACAAGGGACGGCCGACCTCTTTGGCCGCCGCAATAATGGTCTCGATCCTGTCCGCAGTCGGAGCTTGTTCCAAACGCTTATGGGCGTTCTCCACCATGACGATGGCTGCGTCCACCATCGCGCCGATGGCAATGGCGATTCCACCCAGCGACATGATGCTGGACGTGATATGCAAGTACGCCATCGGGATGAAGGCCAGCAGCACTGCCACGGGAAGGATGAGAATCGCCACCAGGGCGCTGCGCAAGTGAAACAGAAAGACGACCGCAACTAGGCTGACGATAATGCTCTCTTCCACGAGTTTCTCGCGGAGCACGGCAATGGCCCGATGAATGAGATCGGATCGGTCATAGGTGGGAATGATGCGGACACCTTTGGGCAGTGCGGGCGTGATCTCTTCCAGCTTGGCTTTGATCCGCTCGATCACGGCGAGTGCATTCTCTCCGGCCCGCATGATCACGATCCCGCCAACCACCTGGCCCTTGCCGTCCAGTTCTGCGACGCCTCGCCGCTGGTCCGGCCCGATGTGGACATGGGCAATGTCTCGGATTAAGATGGGCGTCCCGCGGCCATCCGTCCCGACGGGGATCAGCTCAATATCATCGATCGAGCGCAAGTAGCCTCTCCCGCGAATCACATATTCCGTGCCGGCCATTTCTAAGACACGGCCGCTCACCTCTGCATTGCTGTTCCGGACCGCCTCGATGATGGTCTTGATCGGCAACCGATAGGCAGCCAACGTGTTCGGGTCCACTTCGATTTGATACTGCTTCACGAATCCGCCGACCGCCGACACTTCTGCCACACCTGGCACACTTTCCAGTTGAAAGCGCAGATACCAATCTTGAAGACTGCGGAGCTGCGCCAGGTCGTGTGCGCCGGATTCATCGACCAACGCATACTGATACACCCACCCGACGCCGGTCGCGTCGGGACCTAGCGTCGGCGAGACGCCGGAGGGCAACTTCCCGGTCAGCTTTTGCATGTATTCCAGCACACGACTTCTTGCCCAGTACAAGTCCGTCCGGTCTTCGAAGATCACGTACACATAGGAGACTCCGTATTCCGAGACGCCACGCACTCGTTTGACTTTCGGCCCAGCAAGCAGCGATGTGACGATCGGATAGGTGACCTGGTCTTCAATCAATGTGGGGCTGCGCCCTTGCCACTCGGTATAGATGGTCACCTGGACATCGGACAGGTCTGGCACTGCATCCAGCGGAACCTGAAATCCCGCCCACAGGCCCCAGCTGGCCAACAGCACCACACAGAGGATGACCAGAATCGGATTGCGGGCGCTTCCGTCAATGAGTCGTGCGATCATGTCTTCTCACCCAATGTTCTCACCTCCCCACACCCCGGCCTGCTCAGGCAGGCCGTTTTCCCCATTGCCCGCGGGCGCCGAGACATCCGCTTTTGCCGGTTACATGCCCCCGCCGCCAACCGAGAACTGATACTTTTCGGCAACGGGTGGTCGCTCCGGTACCATCACATTGACCGTCACGACCCACGTACCGCCCATACCGAACATCACCTTGCCTTCGTAGAGCCCCTCCGTGGTATGGCGAGCCGTCGCCTTGGAATCGGTCATCCCCGGCATCGGCATCGTATAGACGAATACGACTTGCGCGTTGGTCACCGGCTTGCCGGCCTGATCTGTCAGCTTGAGCTTGAGCAGCACGTCACCGGCCTTGGGGTGTTCCGGCACCGTCGTCAAGGCCAGGGACAATCCGGCGATCTGACGGGTCTCTGGAACGGATGGTCCTTTCATCCCTTCCATTCCCTTCATATCCCCCATCGGCATCCCTTTCATGCCTTGCATTCCCTCCATGTCCTTCATGCCGCCCATGTCCATGTCTTCCATTTTGCCCTCGTACGCTCCGCGCATCTGCCAATCGCCCATGCCGATCCGTCCCATCATGGCCTGCATGCTCGAGGCCGATGTCAACTTGCTCTCCGCGTCCAACAGGAAATTGGCAGAGATCACGATCCGATCTCCTTCTTTGAGTCCTTCCAACACTTCCACAAAATCCTGGCTCTTGTGGCCAAGCTTGACCGGGTACGGCGCGTAGGCTCCTTCACCACGATCCATGAACACGAGTTGCCGAAGTCCTGTGTCCAGTACCGCTTCCTTGGGAACAACCAACATCCTCGCCGCATCGGTCACCAAGGTGACGGTTCCGAACATGCCGGGCTTCAGCCTGAGTCCCAGATTCGGCATTTCCACCCGCACGCGTACCGTGCGGGCCTCGGTATTCAGCGTGGAGTAGATGTATGAGACCGTACCCCGAAATGTTTCCCCTGGATATGCGGCGAAGGTGACGGAGGCCGGCTGATTGAGTTTCACCGCCGCGACCTCGGACTCATAGATGTCGGCAGAAATCCAGACCGTGGAGAGATCCGCTACCTCATACAGTGTCGTGCCTGGTTCCACATATTTTCCCGGCAAGGCCTCTCGCTTCATGACAATCCCGGAGGATGGGGCATAGACGGTGAGCACCGGCTCCGCTTTGCCTCGACGCTCCAGCGTGGCCATTTGCGCATCGGTCACATCCCACAATCGCAGGCGTTCTCGCGTACTGGCCACAAGGGATGCCGCGTTGGCTTTCGCATCGTCGAGCGGGCTGACAACCAGTTGGGCCTGGGTTTTCACGGCAAGGAGATGCTCATCTTGCGTGGCCAAGAGGTCCGGTGAGTAGAGGGTAAAGAGAGGGTCGCCTTTACGGACGGGGCGGCCGATCGAATCGACAAAGACCTCTCGCACCCACCCGGAGGTTTTCACTGTGACCTGCGTGAGTCCCCGCTCGTCGTAGCCGACCGTGCCGACCGCGCGAATCTCTTGCGTTATTGTCGCGTAGGCCGCTGGGGCGCTCCGTACCCCGATCAGCTGTCTCGCCACAGTGGGAATTACGACGGCTCCCGATGGCGTTCCGGCCATCCCGGGCATGCCCTGCATGGCCCCGTCCTTCATCTCCATCTGTTTCATGTTCCCCATCTCACCCACCCGCCCTGCGGGCGCCGAGACGCCCGCCTCTCCCGACTCACCCGCCCGCCCCGGGGACGGCGAGACGTTCTGAGTTCCCATGTTCATGCCGTCCATGTTACCCATCGTTCTGTGAGCGGTGAAGAAGCCGGCGGCGATTCCGGCGATCACCCCGATCGCCACGGCGCCAATCACGAAACTTTTCTTGTATGCCTGCTGGTTCATGTGTTCCTCCTTGAAGATTGAATTAGCTCTGTTGATCGAGAGTGATGCCGACGACCTGCTCGAGTTCGGCCAGTCGATGCTGGCGGTCCACGAGAGCCTTGAAATACTCAAGCTGAAACCCTCGCCAAGCCCGCTGAGTATCGATCAGATCCAGAAACCCTCCTTTGCCCGCACGATACCCGACGCGCGCCGATTCCAGGCTCTGCTCGGCCTGTGGCAAGATGGTGGTGCGGTACAACGTGGCCACCTGGTCGGTCGCCTTGAGCTTGGCCAGGAGGTCGTTGATCTGAAACCGGGTCATGTTTTCTAAGGTATGTTGCTGTGCCTGCGCGACAGCCACCGCCGCCGCGGCCTCCTGCACGCCCGCGTCGTACTTCGGCTTGGTCCAAAATGCGAACGGGATGCTCATTGCCACGTAGGCGCCGAATCCGTCATTGGCCTGATAGTTCTGAAAGCGCTGAAACGCCACGTTGAAGTCCGGGTAGTACTGACGCTGAGCCAGCGTGCGGGACTGCTCGCTCCGCTGCACGTCCAGCTCGGCGGCTTTAAGTTCAGGCCTATCGTTCAGCGCGAGGCGATGCAGATTGTCGACGGATTCCTCGAGCGGTAGTTGAGCTGGCTCCTGCGCCAAGCCCAAGGATAATGCGGGATCCCGATCAAGCAGTGTATTGAGCATCGCCTCGGCTGTTTTGCGACGCTGTTCCAGGACGGGGAGATGTTGGAACAACAGGGAGAGCTCGACTTGGGCCTTGAGGACATCGGCCTGACTTCCCATGCCCCCACGAAACTTCGCGCTCGCAATCGCCACAAACTGTCTGAGCAGTTCCACCTGTTCATGATGAATCTGGACCGCCTTCTGCGCGAGAAACAGATCGTAGTAGACCTGCTTCAGGCGGGCGACCAGTTCCCGTTCCTTCGCACGGACCGATTGCTCGGTCATCTCGGCCGAACGACTCGCCACGCCGCCTTTGAGCGCGAGTTTTCCGGGAAAGGGAAGATTCTGCGAGAGACCGAAGATCGTGTTATCCGCTTGTGTGGCCTTGAAGGGCTGAGGGACATTCCACAACTGGACGGACAGGATCGGGTCATCCAGTGACCGCGCCTGGGCAATCCGATTCGTGGCGGCTTCCCATTGCTTGCGTGCTGCCACAAGCTCGGGATTCCGAGCCAGGACCTCTTGGATCAATTCCGGCAGCACCAGCCTGTTGCGCAGCACGGAGTCGCCATCTTGTGCCCATAACAGTCCGCTGCTAAAAAACATCACAAACACTGACGCGACAGTGACACACTGACATTGTCTATTCCGCTTCATAGAGATGACCTCCCGGAGTTCCCAGACGTTCGACGCCCTGTCTGTGCTCCGGCTATACGTGGCCAAGAGAACTAGACGACAGGCCGGACGCTGAAACTACGCGTCGAACGGCACATGTGATGGCACAGGAGCGATTGCGAGGTATGGGAGGGGAAGATCAGATGCGAAGCACGGAAATCTTCAGCAGGAGATCCTGGAGAGTACCGACTGTGGGATGATCGGACAAGCGGCCGATGGACGAGGTGTGAATGACAAGGGGCGCTAACGAAGCGGCGTCTTGAGAACAGAACGCCTGACAGTCACTGTTGAGGGGAAGTTTATCTGCAGACTGTACGCCGAGTGTCTTAAACGCATCGCAGTACTGAGAAACAGGTTGTTCATCTGGAGTCGAACAGCCATTGCTCATTGGAGCGGCCGCGACGCCATTCACCGGCAAGAGGCAGGCATAGGCATTGAAGCTCAATGCGAAAAACAGAAGAACCAAAAATACTGCTAGGGGAGGTCGTAATACGCGCAGCATGTATTCCTACGGATAATTTAAGAAAGCATACTCCCAGCTTACGTTGCCTGTCAATGTTGCGGGCCTAACAGGCCGGCGTAGACGATCGTTGCGAATTTCCCGATGGAGGGAGCGGCAGAGTGTGCGGGCGTGCGTCCGCTTTGCTACTTGAGCGGAAGCGGTTCAGTAGCTCGGCGGTCGAGCGTCAGGTAGATCTTGTCGTCGAACGTATAGTAGCCGCCCTGCTCGATGTCGTTCATGATGCAAATGGGTGAAAAGATAATGAGGCAGCCGAAAATATCTGCGACGACCCACCAGGACCAGGTACGGTCGATCTTGAGCGAGGCCGGCTCATAGCCGTCTTTGTTCGCCTGGGCGAAGTGGTTGCCTTTACGACTGAGAGTGACTGTGCCCGGCGCAGTGAGATGCAGGTAGTCGTCAATGACAACCGCGGTCTCCGGCGGGTTGGTGAAAATGGTGACCGACTGTTTATCGGAATGCATCCAGGTTCCGCAGCCCGTGAGTCCTCCGAGCAGGGCACACAGCACGAACGCTCCTTGCCACACCGTGCAATTCATCATCTTCCACTCCATCTGGCAGGCTTCAGGAAAAATCAGTTTATACATAAAACACCGTTGGAATCTTACAGAATGATATCGTTGTCACAATAGCGGCAGGATGCTCAAAAAGGCTGTCCAGCAAGGCCGCAGCGAGCGAAGAGGCGAGGCGTACGCTTCGGTACGTTGAGCCTCTGAGCGACGCGAGAACGCCGCTGGCGGACTTTTTCAGCATCCTGCTAGATATTCATCGCCTCATTCACATCGCGTAATGTCGCTTTGGCGACCTCGCCGGCCCGGCGGCTGCCCTCTGTCACGATGTCGTTCAGGTACGAAGGATCTTGACTCAGGCGCGCACGCGCGTCCCACATCGGTGTCATGCGTTCGATGACTCGATCGGCAACGAGTTTCTTGCAATCGATGCAGCCTATGGCGGCTGTCCGGCATTCGGTATTGATCTTCTCCTGAATCATCGGCAATGAAAAGATTTTGTGAAAATCGTACACGGGGCAGAGGTCTGGATTTCCGGGATCGTGGCGTCGGACTCGGGCAGGATCCGTGACCATCGTCTTGAGTTTCTGCCGCACGGCCGGTTCTGGGTCGGACAGGTTGATCGTGTTCCCATAGCTCTTACTCATCTTCCGGCCATCGGTGCCCATCACCTTGGGGAACTTCGTGAGATGTTCTTTGGGCTCGGGGAAGACCGGTGTCTTGTAGATGTCGTTGAATCGCCTGGCCAGCTCCCTTGTGAGTTCGAGATGGGGGAGCTGATCTTTTCCCACCGGTACGAAATCGGGTTTATACAACAAGATATCGGCGGCTTGCAGAACCGGATAGCCCAAAAACCCGTAGGTGCTGAGGTCTTTTTCTTTGATCTCTTCCTGCTTCTCTTTGTAGGTCGGATTGCGTTCCAGCCAGGAGATGGGTGTCATCATCGAGAGGAGCAGGTGTAACACCGCATGTTCCGGGATACGGGACTGGATGAATACGGTGGAACGTTCGGGATCGATGCCGGCGGCGAGCCAATCGATGAGCAGTTCCCGTGAGAATTCACGGATACGGCTTGTATCGGCATAATTCGTCGAGAGCGCATGCCAGTCCGCGACAAAGAAATAGCACTCGAACTCGTTCTGAAGCCCTTTCCAATTTTCCAAGGCTCCGAGATAGTTGCCGAGATGGAGCAGCCCGCTCGGCTGCATGCCGCTGAGGACTCGTTTCTTGGGTATGGTCATGGGGTAGTTCCTGTTCCTCCGAGGCCGACGGCGGTGGAGAGAATCGAATTGGAGAGACTGTGGGTCAAGGTGCTCGTGATGGTATGGATCAGGTGGATCTGCGGGTCTAAGATGATCAGTCCCATGAGGATGAACATGCCATAGGGTTCCACGCGCCTGAGCGCCATGGCTGCAGTGTCTGGGAGAAGGCTCGTGAGAATTCTCCCGCCATCCAGTGGGGGGAGCGGCAGCAGATTGAACAGCATTAAGAGTACGTTAATTACGACGGAATAGATCGACATCGCGGCGATTGGCTGGAGGAACATTTGGTGCCACGTGCTCGATGTCTCTTCTGATTTGGACAGGGAGCCCCCGATTGTGGGATCGATCGACAGGAGGAGCGCGAAGAGAAGCGCGCTGCCGACGGCCAGGGCAAGATTCATGGCCGGCCCCGCCGCTGCGACGAGGGCCATATCACGGCGTGGTTGATGCATGAGGCGTGGGTCGATGGGGACCGGCTTCGCCCACCCGAGAAAGAATCCTCCGGGCATCAGCAGGCAGAGCAGCGGCAGGATGACGGTTCCGAAGGGATCGATGTGTGCCAACGGATTCATCGTGAGCCTGCCCTGGAGTTTGGCGGTTGGATCGCCGCATCGATTGGCTACCCAGCCATGGGCATATTCATGCAAGACCATGGCGAAAAGGAGCGGAAGCCCCATGTAGGAAATCGTGTGGAGGATTTGTGGTAAAGAGTTCATGCGATCGGCTTTCTTAATTTACCTGTTGAAATCGGCCTCGTTTGATTTGTATCAGAAAGAGCGGACGATTCAAGGTTCCGTCCGGTCCGAACGCTGCCGGCCCCGCCAGGGAGGAGAGGTCCGGCTGTGTCAGCAGTTGATCGCGGACGGCTTCGCCGGAGGAGGCCCCTTTTCGAACCGCATCGAGTACCAATTTCGCGGCATCGTAGCCCTGCATCGAAAAGAGAGTCGGGTTGGTTTCAAATCGTTTTTTGTACCGCGCGACAAAGTCCTGCACGGTTGGGGTATGGCTGTCCACAAAGAAGCCGTCAACGAACACGGCTCCGTCGATCGATGAATCATCCGTGCGGGCGAAGTCCGGCGAGTTCCATCCATTCGCGCCCAGGAAAGGCACTTTCATGTCGTGGAAATTCAGCTGGGCTGTAATGAGACCGGCGTCGGCTGCGCGGCCTGGAATGAAGATCGCATCGAAGCCCGGCGTATAGAAGACTTTCTTGTCCAGCTTTGTCAGTTTCCCCGTCAGCTTCGTCTGATCAACCGGCACGGACAAACCGTACCGGTTAAGGTCCTCCGCCTTCATACGTTTGAGCTGCCCACTCACGTCGGCTTCGCCCTCTTTGTAGGATTCGACGGCGATCACTTCTCCCTCATGTTGGCGCACTTCTTGGGCGAAGAGTCGGGCCAACTCGCGGCCATACGTGGTGTCGGGATGCAGGATGCAGAATCGGCGGAAGCCTTGCTCTTTGATGGCATAGGATGCGATTCGTTTGGCTTGAAGTTCATAGGTGAGCGCCGTGTTGAATACATAGTTGCCGAGCCGTCTGACGTTGGGGAACGTTGCCGCCGGGGTAATCAGAGGGATGTGGGCTCGTTCGGCAAGTTCGGCCATGACCGGCAGATTTTTCGAGAGGAGTGGGCCGATCACGGCGAGGGGGCGATCGGTGTTCAGCAGTTCGGAGAATTCGTCTAGAAATGAGACATAGTCGGATTCGAGATCTTTGACGATGAGGCCCACGGATGGGCCTCCTGCCCGGTCTCTATTGGCTTCGACGGCCAGCTGAATTCCGCTGAGCACTTCACCGGCGAAGGGAGAGAGTTTTCCTGAGAGCGGCAGGACTACGGCGATAAAAAACTGGTTGGATTTTTGTTTGGCTTGGAGTGTAGCGAGGAGTTCCGACGTCTTCGCTGCCTGCGGGTGAGTCGGGAAATTCGCGAGAAATTGTTGGATTTGCCGGATGGCCTGGTGTTCTTCTCCCCGGCCAATGTAGAGATCGATGAGTCGGAGGGACGCGAGATCGCCGGGGAAGCTGCGTGGAAAGGTGCCCCGGATTTGATCCAGGGTTTTCTTGTCGGATGTTTCGCTGGTCAGCTCTCGAATACGGGCACGTACGTCTTCTGCTTGGTCTTCAGTTCCCATGGCCACTTCATCAAGCCACGCTTGAATGGCCCGGGTCGTGTCTTTTTTTTGTGCGTAGAAGTCGCCGCTCAGCCGCAGGGCTTCGCGTTTTGTGCCGTCATCTTTTGACAGATTACGCAGGCCGGTCAAGATCGGCAGGGCTAGGTCGAGGTTGCCCATTGCCGCATGGACTCGAGCCTGCATCAGCTTGCCTCGATCCGTCACTTCTGAGTTGGGGAACTCGGTTTGCAACAGCAGCAAATATTTTAAGGCGTCCCCATATTGCTTTGCGCTGTGCAGGGCTGCACCGAGGAGGAGATAAGTGTCGTCGAGCAGCTCAGGCTTCGGGGAGGTGGCCAGGAAGCGACGGAGTGCGGTGATGGCTTCTTCAGCCTGACCTGCATCAATCTGACGCTTCGCACGGTTCAGCGTTGGATGGTTCGCCGGGCCAGTCGGCCCTGTTTCTGCGCAGACGGGCGAATTGAACTCGAACCCAGTGACTGGTCCGAGTATGCTCCAGACAAGTATAAGCGACAGGCACCAGCGTGCTGAACGTGCGTACGTGGGATGTGAAGACAGAGACATCAACGGGCGTGCCATGAGCTTCTAGCAGGCTTTGGGAAACTCGGTTTATGCATAATACACCGTTGGGGTTTTCCGTAATGGTGCCGTGTCAACATAGCCTCAGGATGCTCAACAAGGCCAAACTTCTCACCCACCCTAAGCCTGCCAAGGCAGCCTCTTTGCCCTGGACGTGCCTTGTCCCAAGCAATGCCGCAGCGAGCGAAGAGGCGAGGAGTTGCAGACCACACTTTGTGTGAGCTGTCCGCCATTCCAATGAATCTTGGCAAACGGAAAAGCCTCTCCTGTGCGTCCGACCTCCGAAAAACTCTCTTCAACGTTGAGCCTCTGAGCGAAGCGAGAACGCCGCTGGCGGACTTTTTCGGCATCCTACTAGGCGGTGGAATGGATGTGTCAGTTGTACGTGACTACTATCGGAAACCCTGTGGGGTGTCAAGGTAAACCCCTCCAGGGTTCGTTGTGTTCGTCTGAGTGATTGGCTATCATGATATAGATGATGTTACACCCGCTGGCTGAGCGATATTTGAGCCGTCTCCGGGTGGAGGGTGGTCTCTCCGTCAACACGATCGAAGCCTACCGCCGCGATCTGAGTAAATTTCATTCCTACTTGTATCGAACCGGTGTCGTGCCGCTCGGGCCTCTTACGCCGGAGACGTTGACAGGATTTCTCCGTTCCATGCGCGAGGCACGGTTGTCTCGCGCCTCCTCCTTGCGCTGCCTCTCGGCTATTCGTGGATGGCTCCAGTTTCTGATGCGGGAACGGATCATCGAAGAGAATCCTACTATTGGCCTGGTCCCGATATCACGGGGCATTCGACTACCCAAAATACTGTCGCAGCAGGACGTCACCGCATTGTTGGACTTAGGGGCGGTCCCGACCCCTGAAGACCTGCGTGACCGCGCGATGTTGGAGTTGCTCTATGCGACGGGGCTTCGCGTGTCGGAATTAGTGATGGCTGAAGTGGCGCTGGTGAATCTTGACGTCGGGTATCTCCGGGTCACGGGCAAGGGCGCAAAGCAGCGTCTCGTGCCGATGGGTGAGCGGGCTCGGCAACTGCTGCAGCAGTATATCAATGAGGCGCGACCACGGCTGCTCAAGAAACGGACTTCACGGTATGTGTTCGTGTCGAGGCGAGGCGGGCCGTTGACGCGACAAGCTTTCTGGAAATTGCTACGACGCCGTGCACAACGGGCCGGGATTAGACAGATCATTTCGCCGCACGTGCTTCGGCATTCGTTTGCGACGCATCTGCTCGAAGGCGGTGCGGATCTTCGATCTGTTCAGGTGATGCTCGGCCATGCGAATATCGCCACGACGCAGATCTACACGCATATTGAACGGGGACGTCTGAAGCGGGTACATGCCAGGTATTTCCCTCGGGTGGGCAGGCGCCAGAGGCAAAAAACGTAACCGAGGAGGCAGAATTCAATAGGCGGCGTGCGTAGCAGCGGAAAACGACAAGAAGAGGGCGAGATTCGATTGACAAGGGCATATGGAGTTGGTAGCATCCCGCCTAGGTTGCTAAGAAAATCGGGCGGATAGCTCAGTTGGGAGAGCGCTGCCCTTACAAGGCAGAGGTCACAGGTTCGATCCCTGTTCCGCCTACCAGTGCATACGCTGGGCTCATGGGGAGCAGGGCAGATCAGTGAACAGAAAACACGAAATTTTAGACGGGACTGACCACTAGATATAGTCTTGTCATTCACATCCTCCGCTATACGTAGAGTTTTACGGGGCCGTCGTTCAGCTGGTTAGGACGCCAGATTGTCAATCTGGAGGTCGCGGGTTCAAATCCCGTCGGCCCCGCCATTTTCCCCTGTGTGTGCCCGGCTCCGTAGCCGAGCTGTGAGTGCTTCCTAAGCAGACTGCGGAAAAAATCTGTTGGCATGCCAAAATTTCATTGTTCAGCACGTTGAGAATCACAGGAGTACATCACGCAGGATGCGACAAACGCCGTCGAAGCATGGTTCCAGTGAGAGACGTGGCATATGCGCCGGTACGATGAGTCTCACAGCGAAGTGAGAGTGTTGTTTGAGACATGGTGCGTCCCTCGGCAAAGAGGCTGTCTTGGCAGCGTAGAGGATAGGCGGATGAGAAGGGCAACATTTTCAGTATCCTGATAGAGTCTGGAAAGGTCATCGCTGCATGTTTCAAACAGGTCTAATAGGACTACTGGGTTCGCTCGGCGCAGTGTCAAAAATCGTGCTCTTGCTCCTGTTCGTCTTTTCGGTCATTTCGTGGGCCATTATTTTCTCAAAATGGCGAGCATTTCGTGTGGCAGACCGAGAAGACAAGCGGTTCTTAGCTCTCCTCGTGAAGTCGCACGATCTCGACGAGTTATATCGGCAAGTTCGACGAATCGAAGGGAGTCCCAGCGCGTGGGTATTCGAAGGGGTTATGGAGCGTGTGGGATCTGGGCGAGTCGAGGGGAGGGATGGTGACGGCTCGGGACCAGTTGATCGACATGTGGTGGAGCGGGCGGCGTCCCATCTCGCGCAAAGTCAGCTCTCACGCCTTGAGAGCTATCTCCCGTTCCTTGCCACGACGGGGAACATTACTCCGTTTGTCGGACTGCTCGGCACCGTGATGGGAATCATTGATGCGTTTCGTGAGATCGGTACCCAAGGGACCGCCAGTATCTCTGCTGTCGCTCCCGGTGTTGCGGAGGCTCTAGTCGCAACAGCAGCAGGTTTGTTCACTGCCATCCCCGCGGTGATTGCCTATAATTACTTCCTGACTCGGATTCGCAGTACGGCGTTTCGCTTGGATTCAGTCACCATCGAGCTCCTGGCGTCCCTCTCGACTGCGGTGTCGAAGACGAAGAAACCAGTTCCGGTCGGAGTTCAAGGATGATCCTTGAGTCCCGTCACCGCCGGTTTCTGGCAGAAATCAACGTCATTCCCCTCGTCGATGTGGTCCTCGTTCTCTTGGTGATTTTCATGGTCACCGCGCCGATGCTATATCGAGGGATGGACATTAAACTGCCGACTTCTGCCACGAATTCGATCAAGCCGGACATGCGCACGGTGCTCACAATTGAAAAGGATCAACGACTATACCTCGACAAGGATCCGGTTGGGGTGGCTCAGTTGGAACAGAAGTTGAAGATTTTGAAACAGGATCATCCCGATGTGTCGCTGTATCTCAGGGCCGATCGCGACGTGCCCTATGGTATCGTGGTGCAAGTGATGGACGGCGTCAAGAAAGCCGGGATCGAGAAGATCGGGATGGTGACGGAACCGATGGGGCCGGAGCGTGTGGGAGCGCCACAAGTTCCGAGTCTCACGCCGCGGAAAAATTGATGCACCGTATGCGAGAGGGCTGGTTGTTATGGCATCCCAGGCGTCGCTCCTCTCAGGTTTGTGGTCCAATCAGGACGATCAATCCAGGGTGTCCGCTCGCCTCAAGCGAACACTGGTGCTGTCGCTTATCCTTCATGTGGTCGTCTTGCTTGTCGCAGTGGGGCTTCGGCTTCCGCAAAAGGGTGAACGTCCGTTGACCGCTGTGGAAGTGTCATTGGTCAGTCTGCCGACGCTGGTGAGGCAAACCGAGTCGGCGAAGCCAGTCGAGTCAGCAAAAGTTCCAGATTCGAAGCCGGTGCCGGCGCCTACGCCAGTAGTCAAGACAGTGACCCCCAGCGCAACCCCTTCATTCACGCCGCCAAAGGGTGAGAAGAGGAGGGATATGATGCAGGATCTTGAGCTTCCGCCGGATGCGCCGAAGTTTGGAGATTTGAGCCCTGCAACAAAATCGGTGGCTCAGCCCCAACAGGCGGCGAAGGTGCTGGATATCCCACATGTGCCGGATGTGACCCAAGACCCGGTGGCGAAGACTCCGCAGCGATCTTCGGTCAGTGATGATCTGAACCGTGAATTAGAAGAAGAGCTGAAAAAGATCAAACAGTTTCAGCCTGCAGCTAAGCTGGACATCCCGAAAGAGGTGAAGCCGAGCGAAGTGTCAGTCAAGCCGGTGCCTCAGCAGGAAGTGAAAGTTCCGGCGGTCAAGACCCCCGAGACGACTCTGAAGATTTCCGGTACGGCTGGGTCGAATCCCTACTGGGCTCGAGTGCAGTCTATTATTAGTAGACAGTGGGAGCCTCCTCCGGTCGATATGGCCGGACAGACTTATACGATGACCGTCAAGTTTCGACTTCAACGGGATGGAACGATCAAGGACGTGATTGTGCAACAGTCGTCCGGGAATGCCTATTATGATATGGCGGGCCAGCGCGCCGTGCAGCAGTCACGATTCCTGCCCGCCTTCCCTGCCGATATGACAGACAGCTATAAAGATGTAGAGATGGTATTTCGAGTTGGAGAGTCGGTCGGATGACACAGGTGAAATTGATCGGTGCCTGGCTCGGGGGCGTGCTGCTGCTAGCAGGAGTCGTCGGTATTCTTGAATCTGGAGCGGCGGATGTGTTTCTTGAAGCGACCCGTCCCGACTTTCAAAAGATTTCCCTGGGCGTTGCGGAAATACAAAGCGTGGGAGGCCCTGACTGGTTGGGGGGACGGATCGAAGAAGTTCTCAAAAAGGATGTGAAACGCTCCTTGGTCTTTGATCTGGTGGATTTGCCCGGTCTTGGGATCCACACATCCGATATCGGTAACGGGGTAGGGGACGGTTCCAAGGCGATATTTAGACAGGTTGCTGAGAAGGGTGTCTCGGTCTTAGTCTGGGGAAAAGCAGGCCTGAAAGGGAATGACAAAGAAGCCGACGTGAATATGGAAGGCTTCGTCTATGACAGCGGCAGTGATGAGCTCGTGGGGGGGAAACGCTACGCAGGATCGCCATCAGTTGTGCGTTTGATGGCGCATCGCTTTGCCGACGAATTGGTATTTCGGTACACGGGCGAGCCGGGCATCGCGCGAACGAAGATTGCGTACGTGGCTGAACAAGGGGCTGCCCGCGAGTTGTTCGTGATGGATTACGATGGCCACGATACGCGCCAACTCACCGCCGACGGATTCCTGAACCTCATGCCGCAATGGTCTCCGGATCGCCGCTTCCTCATCTTCACCTCCTATCGCAATCGCAATACGCAGAATATCGACATGATTGAGTTGGCGACGGGCAAGCGATGGACGGTGATTGCCCTAGGGGGATTGAACATCACTCCGTCACTGTCCCCAGATGGAAACTTCCTGGCGTTTGCCTCCAGTCACGAAGGCAATTCCGAACTCTATCGGTTGGATACCAGGACGAAAGCCATCCAACGATTGACGGTCAACCCATCCGGTGATTTGTCTCCTTCCTGGTCTCCGAACGGGAGAGAGTTGGTCTTTGTGTCGGATCGTGGTGGCGGGCCGCAGTTGTTCCTGATGGGTGCAGACGGGTCGAACGTGCGTCGTCTGACGTTTGAAGGCGAATACAATGCGGCACCGGCGTGGTCGCCGCGTGGGAACTGGATCGCCTATGTATGTCGGACGCAAAAAGAGTATAAGCTCTGTGTCATTTCGCCTGACGGACAGAAACGAATGCAATTGACGACAGGACCGGGTATCGATGATTCGCCCTCCTGGTCGCCGGATGGCCGACATCTGGTGTTCAGTTCGACGGCCGATGGAAAGAGCCACATCTACATGATCGATGCCGATGGAAAGGACATAGAACGGCTCACGTTCCAGGGGACACACAATAGCGCGCCTTCCTGGTCTCCGGCATCATGAGAATGACATTTCGACCGTACCACATGAATGTAGGCCAATTGATGGAGATCACTCACTTTGGAAAAGGAGAAAGAAATATGAACAAGACTCTTTGTGCATGTGGCTTGGGGCTGATGATGAGCATGGCATTGATTGGTATGCCTGGCTGCTCCAAGAAATCCGTACAATCCGGCGGCGATTCCCAGCCCGCTCAAGAGATGGCGAAGGAGGGGATAGATAGTTCCATGTCCGGTGTCGGCAGCTTTCCAGACACCAGCGGTCAGTCGTCCGGCGGTGGACTTGGCGGTATCAACAAAAACCCTTCGGAAGAGCGTGTGGGCGGTGGCACGATGTTGGCGAAGGTGGATCCCTCCAGCAGCGCCGGGAGACAATTGGATGAGATCCGTGCCGAGCAAGCGGCGTCAGCCGCAGCGGGCTTGCGGGATGTGTTCTTCGGCTACGATAGCTGGACGATTTCCGAGGATGGGCGTCAAGCGCTCACTCGCGATGCTGAATGGATGAAGTCAAACTCGAGTGCACTGGTCAAGGTCGAGGGACACTGTGATGAGCGCGGGACCTCAGCCTATAACCTCGTACTCGGTGAAAAACGGGCGAAAGCCGCTCGGAACTATCTGGTCGAACTCGGCGTCAGTGCGAATCGTCTGTCCGTGGTGTCGTATGGGAAAGAGCGACCCTCTTGCAATGAACATGCGGAGTCCTGCTACCAGCAGAATCGGCGAGGGCATCTTGCGCTGAAGACTGGGAAGTAAGCAGCGTATTCTGTATCGCGGCAGTCGTGACTCCGTGATCCGCGAAGTGGGGGCAGGGCATTCTTTTACCAGAGCGGGTGGAACAATGTGGAACCATTCAAATACAAAGAGTGTCTGGACGACGATGTGTGCGATCTGCGCCCTGTTGTCGACCGGCTGCATTGCCCAGCAATCCGACTTGAAACAGACGGAGAGAAATCTTCAACAGCGCATCAAGCAGTCGAACGATGAATCGGCACAGACCCGTGCGCGACAGAGCCAGGAGATCATGATGCTTCGAGAGCAGGAGTTGCCGCAGTTGCGAGGCGAACTGGAGCGGGCATTGCACCAAGCTCAAGAACTCCAGGGTAAACAGGAAGACCTCAAGCAGCGCTCTGCACAACTTGAACAACAAACCAAGCGGCTCGAACAGTTGGCCGGCAAGCTGGAGGTGGAGAGCACAACTCGCTATAGCCAGGTGCGCGAGAGCCTCAATGCTCAAGATGTCAAAAATAAACAGGAGCGCGATCAGCTCCGCATGGACGTGAACGCTCGCCTTGACGACGTGAGCCGACAGATGGAGGTGGTGCGAAAAGAGATCATCGAGGTCGTGCAGAAGACGAACAGCGGACTTGCCAAGAGTCTCGACGCACGTCTGGAGGAGCAGCATAAGGCGCTGGCGGATAACCAGGCTCGGACCGAACAGTTGTCGGCAAAATTCGCACAATTCAGTCAGTCCCTCACGGCATTCAGAGATTCGTTGACAGGACTGAGCGAGCGGATGAGCCAAGAAGAGCAGGCGGGCAAAACATCGGCGACTCATATCAATGAGATGAACAAGGAGGTCACCGGTTACTTAGCCGAGGTCAATAAGAGTGTCGCATCTGTCGCGCAAAAGCTTGTGACCCGCTTCGATGAGCAAGACCGTCGTCTGGATGCTCTCTCCAAGACCGTTGATCAGGTCACGCAGGATGCCCATGTACGAGGGGGGAATAAGGGAGGGGCCCGTCAGTCTCCCACGAAGCCGGGCCATCGATCATCGGCGCCTTCGCCTGAAATCCCAAAGGTCGAGCAAGACACGTTCTCGGCCGCACTTACGGCGCAAGTTGACACAGCGACCTCGACAATTGAGTCTGAGGAGTCGCCGCGCTCGCAAGCAAGCCAGAGTGTTGCGCGCTCCGATAAGCTCGAGTACGAACGACTCCTGGGGCTGTTTCGTGATGGGGACCTGGATGGAGCAAGGCAGGGGTTCGCCGTATTCTTGCGTGACTATGGGGACTCGGATCTGTCCCCAAACGCGCGCTATTGGCTCGGTGAAACGTACTACGGCAAGAAAGATTATAGACAGGCGATCGATTCGTATGACCGCGTCGAACTGGATTTTCCCAAGAGTGAAAAAGCGCCGGCCGCGATCTTGAAAAAAGGGTATGCGTACTTGGCGATGAAAGATAGGAAGCGCGCTTCTGTGGCCTTCAACCAGCTGGTGACGTTGTACCCACGCACTCCTGAGGCGGGAAAAGCATCCGATAAACTATCCCAGTTGAAGGAGTCGCGATAACCGTGATGCGCAAGACAGCAGGTTTGAGGGGGTCGATTGTTCTCATGGCTGGGGCGATGCTGTGGCTCGCCGGATGCGCCAAGCACGCGGATTTTACGGAATTGCGTGACCACTTGGCGACGGTAGCGAAGTCTCAAGATCAAGATCAAAAGCGGCTTGATGCGCTGCAACGACGTTTGGAGTCACTGGAGCGGGTGAAGGACGGTGAATCGTTCAGGCAGAAACTCGATCCGAAGTTCGATGAACTGTCTGCACGGGTCCAAAGGTTAGAAGGCCGGTTGGCGAAAGTCGATGAGACATTGAGCATTCCTGTTGTGCCCAAGGCGGAGGCGTCTCAAGTCGACCCTGCGCGCCTCTCTAAACCGCAGAAACCTGGCTCCGCTGCAGATGTGCCGACGATGATGCCAGGCGTTCCCACGATTACTCCGACATCGGCGTTCAATCTGGCGTACAACGACTATCTCAACGGGAAATACGATCTTGCCGTAGCGGGTTTTCAGCGTTTTGTGAAAGACTTTCCCGGCACGTCGCTGACGCCGAATGCCTACTACTGGTTGGGTGAGTCCGCTTATCAGCAGAAAGATTACATACGTGCGATGCACTCGTTCGAGTACCTCTCGACGGAGTACCCGGGAAACGAGAAGGTGCCGGCGGCGCTCTTCAAATCGGGGCTCGCGGCGGGAGAAACCGGAGATCTCGCCAAGTCGAAGAAGAATCTCAAACGAGTCATCGAAGAGTTTCCTACATCGGACGAGGCGAAGCTAGCCAAGAATAAGCTGGCAGAAATTCGATGATCGGCCGTCTATGAGGCGACTCGTGGCGACTCCCTTGTTCCTGGTGTTCCCTGGAGTCTAGTGTCATGCCCGCCGCCAGTTGCTCCGCTAAGATCCATGTCCTTCCGGACGACGTCGTCAGCCGCATCGCGGCCGGTGAGGTCGTCGAACGCCCTGCTGCCGTCGTCAAAGAGTTACTGGAAAACAGTCTCGACGCGGGGGGACTGCGTATCACGGTCGATGTAAAGGATGGTGGGCTGGCCCTCATTCGAGTCACGGATGATGGAGAAGGAATCGGTCGTGCCGACCTTCCCCGTGCGTTCGAGCGGCATGCCACCAGCAAACTCCGATCTGATCGGGATCTCGTCTCGGTCACGACGATGGGCTTTCGCGGCGAGGCATTACCGAGTATTGCGTCCGTTTCCCATGTGTTGGTGACGACCGCGACCAGGCAAGATAGGGTGGGGTCGCAGTTCACCCTGGTTGCAGGAGCAGGCGGTGCGATCATAGACGCACCCCCCATGCCCGGCACCCGGATCGAGGTCTCCAATCTTTTTTTCAATCAGCCGGCCAGAAAGAAGTTTCTCAAGTCGGCCACGACCGAGTTCTCCCATATCAGTCATGTTGTTCAACTCGCAGGTCTCGCCTGGCCGTCGGTGCACTTCCGTCTGACCCATAACGGGCTGGAGATTCTCAACTATCCCGCCGTGACAGCGGATCGCGATCGAATCCTCCAGGTCTATCGCCAGGGGTTTCTCGATCGGACGATCGAAGTGCGAGGCAGGGCAGCGGGATTATCGATCCGTGGCGCGATGGTCGATCCTGTCCTTGCGCGATCTTCGAGAACGCCGCAGGAATTGTTTGTGAACCGGCGTCCCATCCGCAATGCGACCGTGTTTCATGCGGTCATGGAGGGGTATGGATCGTTTTTGCCCAAGGGGTCTCACCCGACGTTCGTGCTCTTTCTGGATATCGAACCGAGCCGACTCGATGTCAACGTGCATCCCACGAAGAAAGAAGTCCGTTTTGCCGAAACAGAAGCACTGCATCAGTTGGTGCGTCAGTCAGTCCGCTACGCACTCAGTGGTTCCGAGCGGAAGGTTGTGTTGGGTCTCTCGCAGGCGGGCGTGTCGCAGACAGCGCAGGAGTTTGCCCCCACGGCCGAACGGCAAACCGAGTCGTTCCTGGATTCTCGCCCGGCCTCCTCGATCTCAGTTCGCCGGCAGGACTCCCGGATCGATCGGAGTGAGGCGGCGCCCCTGTCCGGCATTGTCGAGGGGAGTCAGTTAGCCTTCGCCCACGAGGCAGGGGTGGGGTATCAGCGGGCAGAGAAATCCGACATCGTGCCGTTCGGACAAATTCTCCGAACCTATCTCGTGGCGCAGGTGGGTGAAGAGCTGCAAGTGATCGATCAACATACGGCGCACGAGCGCGTCCTCTTCCAACGGCTCTGGCGCGGGTGGCAGAGCCGGGATATTCCCTCGCAGCCGCTGTTGATTCCGGAGCCGATCGAGTTGTCGGTAGCGCAGAGCGCGTTGTTGCTTACACATGCTGATGACTTGGAGAAACTCGGTCTTCTGATTGAACCATTTGGCGCCTCGGCCGTAGCGATTCGTGGGGTGCCGGTCGGCCTTGGCAAGGTGGATGCGGCTGTCTTGGTGCAGGATCTACTCGACGATTTGACCGAGTGGGACAGCGCATCGTCCCTTGAGGTGCGGGCACAGCCTGTGCTGGCGTCGCTGGCCTGCCATGGAGCGGTGCGGGCCGGACGAGCCCTGGCCCTTCCTGAAATTCAACAACTGATTCACGATTGGGTACAGGAAGGATTGATTATGACCTGCCCGCATGGGCGCCGCACGGCATTTCGTCTCTCGACAGACGAGCTTGCCAAGTTGTTCGGACGAGTCGGATGGGTATGATGGCCGTTCGAGCGAGGGCGATGCATCGTCTTTCCAAGACGCAGGTTCATTGCAAGCCAGTGGTCGTGATAGTTGGGCCGACCGCTGTGGGGAAGAGCCGCATTGCGGTCGAAGTGGCAAAGGTTTTCGAGACTGAGGTGATCACGGCGGATTCACGGCAAGTCTATCGTGGGATGGATGTTGGGACGGATAAGCCGGCCCCAGAGGAGCGGCAGGGTATCCCCCACCGACTGATCGATCTCGTCGATCCTGACGAATCGTTTAATGCGGGGATGTATCGCCGTCAGGCGATTGAAGAGATCGAACGCCTCTATCGAGATTGCCGTCTTCCCCTCGTTGTGGGTGGCACAGGGCTCTATGTGCGGACTCTCCTCAAGGGGTTGTGTGATGCGCCACAGGCCGATCCGATCGTGCGGGCGTCCCTGCGGCAAGAGATGAAAGATCAAGGGCATGATCGTCTTTATGCGCGACTCGTTGAAGTCGACCC
>DATHTZ010000084.1:0-6292 GCA_035462675.1 Nitrospiraceae bacterium
AGGGAAGCATGGCATCCAACACGCGTGGATCCATCGGTGTCGTGGAGTGGTTGTCCAAGAAAATCGGCAGTTTCATCGTTCAACTCCTTGTGCCGCAGGGGACTGAATTGTAATGAGAGGTGTGCCACCCATCATATCGTGCAGGGTCATACTATTTAGCAATTGGGCGATGCTGTCCTGAACTTTCAAGAGCGGTGTGCGGATATGACAATTTTCCCGCTGCATGCAGAACTCCCCATCCTTCTCGTGCGAACAATCGGTGATACCCAGGGGGCCCTCAATGCTTTCGAGAATTTGTGCGATTGTAATCTGGTGCGCGCGTCGGGCCAGCAGGTATCCGCCCTTGGGACCATTGTGACTCTCGATCAGTGCGTTCTTGGCAAGGGTCTGGAGCACTTTGGCCAGCAGCTCGAGGGGGATGTTATATTCCTCTGCGATCTCCTTCGTATTCACCACGCGTCCAGGCGTCACGTCACCGAATTGGACAGCAGCGATATGCTGAAGGGCCATGAGGGCATAATCTGCTTTTTTCGAAATCTTCAACATTGCTATTGCCGATCTCCAAGGTCGGAGACTATAATAGTCTCCGATCAATATGGTCGGACTAAGATTACCATGCAAGTTTCAAAACTGTCAACATCGGGGAAATAAGGCTGAATCAGAAAGAGAAAGGAACAGGTAGATGGGCGGGACCAATCCCTATATTGAAAAAACTGATTATGAGCTTCCGCAAGTGGCCTATACCGTCACCTTTATCGCCCCTGGCGGTGTGGTGACGAAAGTTGAGGTCGATCCAGCAAAGATTCCCTACGGCCCGACGGGGCTTCCAGGGAGTCTCCTGGACGTGGCGATGGGCAATGGGGTGGCACTAGAACATGTCTGCGGGGGTGTCTGTGCCTGTTCGACCTGTCACGTCATTGTGAAACAGGGTCTTGATACCTGCAATGAAGGCACGGATGATGAATTCGATCAGCTGGAAGAAGCACCGATCACCACATTGCAGTCACGGCTCGGTTGCCAATGTGTGCCGAATGGCACGAAGGATATTGTGGTCGAGATCCCGGCGGTCAATAAGAATCTTGTCAAGGAAGGCCATTAATCATAGGTTTCTGTTTTCACTTCTTTCCGGTCATAGCCCGCCTCGACGAAATACGCTCGCAGCGGTCGCACAAAGCCTTTCGTGCCGCACAACATCGGAATCACTTTCGGCGCTCTCTCAATCAACGGCCTGAGCATAGAGCGCGTGAGGTCGATACCTTGCTGTTCCCCTCCGGCAGCCACCAACGGAAGATAGCGAAACCCTGGATGGGTCACAGCCAATGTCAACAGTTCCTGATGAAAGAGGAATTCATTCTCCGCAGGAGCGACTGCGATCAATAGGATGGTATTGGTCTGTCGCTGTGCGTACAGCTGTTTCAGCATACAACGGATTGGGACAAGGCCCGTGTATCGGGCGACGAGCAAGAGATCGCGGTCGAGTTGCTGCGGGAGCATGAAGTTTCCATAAGGACCTGAAAACTGGATGGCATCGCCGGGTTTGAGTGTGTAGAGATAGTTGGACCCCACGCCGCCCGGTACACGATCGAAGATGAAGGTCAACTCGCCTGACGGTATGCTCGGCACTGCCATCGAATACGGCCGATTGAGCGGTGGTTTGGCACCCATCGGTAGTTTGAATGAAACCCACTGGCCGGGCTGAAACGCAATGCTCTGAACGGTAGGGAGGAGCACGAGCTGGCGAGTGTGGGGGGTGAGATCGGTGACCGAGAGAACTGCCGCTGATTGCGTGAGTTCGGCCATAACGATCTCCTTCTCCCTCATAGCAGAAGTTACGACGAGATGGAAGCTCTCGTTTCCTGTACAAGGCTTTTCCCTGCATGCTATAGATACCGACCTTTTCGTATCACATTTGTGAGAATGCGATGACTCAGGTGCGAGTGCGTTTTGCCCCCAGTCCGACAGGCGTTCTCCATATCGGCGGAGTTCGAACGGCCTTGTTTAATTGGCTCTTTGCGCGCCAGCAGAAGGGCGTCTTCATTCTTCGTATTGAGGATACGGATCAGAGTCGATCAACGGATGAATCGATCCAGGCCATCATCGAAGGCATGAGATGGGTAGGGCTCGATTGGGATGAAGGGCCCTATCGCCAGACAGAGCGCATGGATCTCTATCGCAGCCATGCGATGCAGTTGCTCGAAAAGAGCCAGGCCTATTGGTGCGTGTGCAAAGCGGAAGAACTCGACGCCAGGCGCAAAGAAGCCGAGGCCCAGGGGCTCTCGCAGAAATACGACGGCCGTTGCCGTGATCGTGGCCTCACAAATCCGGCCGGCGACGCGGCTCTGCGCTTCAAGGCGCCGCAAGAGGGGGAGACCGTGGTCGACGATATCATCAAGGGCAAGATTGTCTTTGAGAACGCTGTGCAGGACGATCTGATTATTCTCCGCTCGAACGGTTATCCGACGTACAACTTTTCAGTGGTGGTTGATGATGCACTGATGCAGATCACCCACGTGGTGCGGGGAGACGATCACCTCACTAACACGCCGCGGCAGGTTCCAATCTTCCAAGCGCTTGGCTTTCCAGTTCCTCAGTTCGGGCATCTGCCCATGATCCTGGGCTCGGACAAAGCCCGTCTTTCGAAGCGGCATGGGGCCACCTCAGTTATGGCCTATAAAGACATGGGGTACCTGCCGGAGGCTATGGTGAATTATCTCGTTCGACTCGGGTGGTCACACGGGGATCAGGAACTCTTCACACGCCAGGAGTTGATCGAGAAATTTTCCTGGAAAAACGTCCAAACGTCCGCAGCCGTATTCAATCCCGAGAAGCTTCTCTGGGTCAACGCTGAATATATCAAGATCAGTCCGCCGACCCAGGTCGCTCAAGCGCTTGTGCCCCTCTTGGAAGCAGCAGGATTAAGAGACGAAATCCAGGCTGTCTCGGCTGGCTGGCTCGCGCAACTCGTCATCCTCGTGAAAGAGCGAGCGAAGACGCTCGTGGAGATGGTCGATTGGGTGAGGCCGTATTTCGGACAGGCCGTGACATTCGACGAAGAGGCAGCGAAGAAGTTTTTGACGCCGACCATTGCGCAGGTTCTCGATAAATTACTCGTTCGCTTCGAGGCCTTCCCTGCCTTCTCGAAACAGCAATGGGAAGCGGCCTTCAAGCAACTGGTCGAAGAAGAGGGGGTGAAGATGGGGCAGCTGGCTCAGCCGGTTCGCGTGGCCCTGACGGGTCGCACAGCCAGCCCTGGCCTCTTCGACGTGATGGAGGTATTAGGGCGAGACCGGACATTGTTTCGGCTCCGCAAGGGAATCGAACGGGCCTCCCACACATGAGCTACTTTCCCAAACTAGGAGGCTGTTTCAAGCCTGCCAGCACCGATCTTGACGAAACTGCGACCCGTATATTACTGTGAACATCGGTTGGGGGATCGTCTAGCGGTAGGACGTCAGTCTCTGGATCTGACTACCTAGGTTCGATTCCTAGTCCCCCAGCCAAATATTTTTCCCGCCCGTTCCTTCAGATCTCTATGCCTCAGTTTCGTACCGCGCTGGGGGATCGTCTAGCGGTAGGACGCCGGCCTTTGGAGCCGGCTACCTAGGTTCGATTCCTAGTCCCCCAGCCACTTTCTCTCAGGATGTTGAAAAACCCGCCAGCAGCGGAGGGAGCGGCCAGATGTCCTTCTTGCTCGCAGAACGCGCACGATGAAACTATGCTCGTTCGATGCGCGCAGTAAAGGGCAGCCTTGGCCACTCCCCTAAAGAGAGGTAGAGAGAATTGGAAGGGCCGTCCCAGCGCGCAGTGGGGGGCTCATCCGGGTCATCCTGGAGAGAGAACGTACACGAGCAATCTTGGAAGGATCATCTTTGGTCACTCGCTGCGGCCTTGCTGATATAAGGCGCGTCCCAGGGCGAAGAGTCTGTCTTGGCAGACTCCGGGTGGGAGGGTGAAGTAATCGCTGGGGTTGGGCGGGTGAGAACGTCGGATTTTTTGAACATCCTGCGTGGGTGCTCTGCTCCTGCCCCGGACGTGCCGACTATCGAAGTTCTGCTATGCCGAAATGGTTTTCCCGCGCCTGCTAAAATGAGTTCGACGACTTACGAGCCTGCCACAAACGTGGCAGGCTCGTGAAGTTTGACTATGGTATCAATTTTGGTGGCGGTTTGACTCTAATGGAATAAGTAAAATGGAAGGCGAGATTCAAGCGTTTTCAGATGACAGCAATCAGGAAGGCATTGTCTGTCAGCAGCAGTTTTTGAGGTGGGTAGGCTCGCTGATGCTCAAGCACTATTGAATAGCGCCAAGGAGAGTGTGGGAGTCCCCACGGATGCTGCTTTGCACTGTGGGGTAATCTTTGCAGGTGATGCTAGGCGCGGTACACCCTGGGAGCCAGTAAGCCCTCAGCAGATTTTTGAGATGGTGAGGAAGCTGTGTATGGAGTTAAAGCCAATAGGACTAAGACCGCAAGTGGCACTATGGATCGGGCCCTCATACAGCCACAATTTCCTGCTCCTGGAATGCCAGCACGCATGCCCACCAACAAAGAAAGTGCCTCGGTAGCGTATATGACTGTGGCCCAACAGCTGGTTATTCAGAATCCAAGCAAGCGAGTGCTTATATGGATAGATCCGGATTCAACCAGAATCCCCTGGGGTGAGAGGCGTATGCGGGCAGATCGCACTCGTACCTCGATATATATTGACGTAGGCCCAGGACAAGAGCTCCTGAAGGTTGAGTCTCAAGTCGCCAATGCTCCCAAGCCCTCTTTGTTAGAAATTGAGGATCTGTACGCATACATCACCCTGAGGGCGCATGCGAGTTCGGGCGGGCAGCGTGGATAGGTTTCAAAAACTGTTCGGGATCATTGATCCGATCCGGTGGCGATTCGAATTTCCTTCAGAACCAGAACCGTGGACAGATGCGAAGGGGAACTTGTTCTAAGTACGTGTCGAGCATCAGGAAGTGCTGAACCATGCTAGGTTTCCAGGCGTGACTCTCCCCACTGTTACTTTAGCGATGCCAAGTCAATCACAAATCGAAAGCGCACATCGCCCTTGAGGACTCGCTCATAGGCTTCGTTCACTTGTTGGATCGGAATAACTTCAACATCGGATTCGATGCGGTGCGTGGCGCAGAAATCGAGCATCTCTTGGGTTTCTCGGATGCCCCCGATCACAGACCCGGCGATGCGGCGGCGATGCAAAATGAGCGGAAAGGGCTCCAGCGGCGTCGGCTTATCCGGAGCCCCTACGAGAATCATGGTCCCGTCGGTTTTGAGCAGATTCACGTAATCGTTGTAGTTGTGCGGTGCGGAGACAGTATTGAGGATAAAGTCGAAGCGCCGCTGCAGTCGGGTAAACGTCTCGGGCTGTGACGTGAGAGCAAAGTCGAAGGCGCCCAACCGTTCCGCATCTTTTCGCTTCCGTTCAGAGGTGCTCAAGACGGTCACTTCGGTTCCGAGCGCCTTGCCGATCTTTACAGCCATATGGCCTAGCCCACCCAATCCCACCACTGCAAGTTTGTGATATTTGCCGACGCCCCAGTGGCGAAGCGGGGAGTATGTGGTAATTCCCGCGCATAAGAGTGGGGCTGCTCCGGCAGGCGACAGAGCTGAGGGAATCCGCAGCACGTACTGCCCATCTACAACGATCTGTGTGGAATAGCCGCCTTGCGTAGGCAGGCCGTTTTTTTCGCGACCACTATAGGTGAGAAGCATGCCGGCTTCGCAGTATTGCTCTGATCCCTCTCGACAGGCAGCACAGGTCCGGCAGGAATCGACGAAGCAGCCGACACCAACGCGGTCGCTCGTCTTGAATTTGTTCACCGAAGACCCGACTCGCGTCACGGTGCCGACGATTTCATGGCCCGGCACCATAGGGAAAATCGATCCACCCCATTCGTCACGCGCCTGATGAATATCCGAGTGGCAGATGCCGCAGTGGGTGATCGTGATGAGCACGTCATGAGGGCCGACCTCACGCCGCTCGAATGAAAAGGGTTGCAGGGCGGTCTTGGCGGTTATCGCGGCATAGCCTTTAGTCGGCAACATGGCTTGTGCTCCTTGTGAAAGGACCTGGCTCGACCGTGACCATATCAAGATGCTTGTGGACTTGCCAACCCCGAAGCGGCGTGAACAAGGCTCGCATCAATTAGCGTCTCGCGCCGGTGTTATTTATTTGGGTGGGGAGTGCCGGTTGGATGCTGTAAGAAGGGGGCGATCTGCCCCTGGACTTTTGAGCTTAACCTTGCTGCTGTGCATCAGTGTCGTCGTCCCCCTCCAACGAGTCAG
>DATHTZ010000085.1:0-7926 GCA_035462675.1 Nitrospiraceae bacterium
CCCGATCGGCCTCACTTCTGCAGTTTGGCAGATCGTGGCAGGGGGAACCGTGCTGCCCCTGGCGTCGCTGAATCAGTGGTTACTCCAATGCTTTGTGGTGGTGGTCCGTCTGGTAGCGAGGCTACCGGGAGGGGAATGGCATGTTGCGGCCCCATCGGTTTTTACCATGCTCCTATTTTATGGCTGCCTCGTACTACTGTGGCAGCGAGTGGGAGGTGCGACGCTTCGGTGGGCAGCTGGCGTCGGAGTGCTATTGGTGTTGTTGTGGTGGGCGTGGTCTCCACGGATGTTTCTTGATGGGGATCAGTTTCGAGTCACGTTTCTTGACGTCGGGCAAGGCGATAGTGCGGTGATTGAGCTGCCTGACGGACAGGTGGTGTTGATCGACGGAGGGGCGACGTATGAGCGATTCGATATGGGCCGTGCGGTGGTGGCGCCATTTCTCTGGAATCGTGGAATCCGTACCATCGACCAAGTGATCGGCACGCATCCTCAACTTGATCATGTTGGAGGGCTTGCATGGGTTGTTCGCCATTTCAGTGTGAAGCGCTATTGGGGGTCAGGAGAAACTCGCAAAGAGCTGTTCTATCGACGATTGCAAGAGTCATTGGCTTCTCAAGGATTACAAGAAGGGGTAGCCAGAGAAGGACAGGAGATCGTGTCGTCCGGCCCCTGTCGGCTGGTAGTCTTCAATCCACCAGCCGACAAGCCACTCGATGTGCCGCTCAACGATAGTCATGTAGGTGGGCATGTGCTGAACAATCATTCAGTGGTGACGCGTCTGACGTGTGGTATTCATACGATGCTCTTTGCGGCAGATGTCGAGCGCGAGGGCTTGTCGCGGATGACCCACTCACCGTCTCACGGTCCGGTCGAGGTACTGAAGGTACCTCATCACGGGGCGGTGAGCTCGTTGAACCGTGACTGGTTGGCATCGTTGCATCCCCAATATGCTGTGTTTTCTGCAGGGCGCCATAATCCCTACAGACACCCGGCCGCTGCCGTTCTCGATGCGTATGGGTCGGAAGGCAGTACGGTGTTACGAACCGATCGTGACGGAGGAGTGTGGTTTACCGGAAGAGTTTCCGACGAGACGCTTCACGTGCATCGAGCGAGAGAGTTGGAAGGGCAGCCTACGAAGAGAGCCTCATGCCTGTGGACGTGTGAAGAGGCGAATTGGGCCCGAATTTGGAAACAGTGGCGTGACGTTCATTGACCTCCGGTTGGCCGTATAGTGTAAACCTAATTCACAGAACCATTGCCGCTGATTCTCATGTGAAGGAATCAACGCGCATGACGAGTGCACATTTCAAGTACGAGCAAGGCGAAATTCGTCTCTCCCCCCTCCATTCGTGAAGATTCCATAGCATAAGGCCTCAGCTTTGTTCAGTTTTCATCACTTGATAGCGAGGCATAGCATGTGCATCCATCCGTGTTGGTTTGACAGAGGTGTGTCTATCTTTAAGGGAGCTAGGGTATGCCAAATCTCGTACGAATCGTGATTCAGTTACCCGTCGATCTCAAAACCCAGCTCGATAATCTCAAGCAGCAAGGATACACGACCAGTGGCTTCATCAGGGCGGTCTTAGAACGGGAATTCGCCAAAATAAATGAGAAACCTGGCACGACCCTTCCAACGGGGAAACGAATGAATGGCCGATAGGTGCATATGAGATGCCTGATTGTGAGAGAGAGGCTGGAGGGGCTGTGGCACGGTTAACCGATCTTATTCGAGGACAGTCGAGTCAGGAAGCCGTAAGTCCTGATGCGAAAAAATCTATCCGCACCATAGGGCCGACCGGCCTTCCCATTCCATCTTCCACGCTTTCACCGTCTATTGCCGAAACCGATTGGTATCAACGTGCGTGCTATGAGCTTCAGGGAATCAAGCGTGCGGTTCAAATGAGGCAGCCTTGGGCGATTGATGAATTAGCCCTGATCGCAACCGGCATTGTGGCCTCGCTTGGCGCCGATGACAAGCTGGTTCAGACGGTCCTGCAGCACGGTGCCGAAGACTACCTCGTCAACAATGCTGTGAATGTTGCAATCGTGAGTGTGAAGATTGCGGAAGCGCTCCGATACGAGTCGGCCACGCTCGAGCAGGTTGCGTTAGCGGGATTGCTCCACGATCTCGGTATGTTCGTCCTGCCGGACTCTTTGGTGTACAAGACTGGAACGTTGACAGAAGAAGAACTCCGGAACATGCGAGAGCATCCACAGCACGGATCCCGCCTGTTCAAGGATGTCGCAGCTGTCTATCCATGGGTGGGGAGGGTGATACTCCAAGAGCATGAGCGATGGGATGGCAGTGGTTATCCTAACCGGCTGATCAGCGATCAGATCGATGAGATGGCTCTCGTCATAGGGCTGGCAGACGTCTTTGATGCCCTCATGAATTCGCGGCCCTATCGGCGTGGCACGTCGCCCCATCAAGCGATCCGCGCGCTGCTCGTAAGCGGCAAGACGATGTTTCCGCATCATCTTCTGAAGGCGTTGGTCGAACAACTCTCGATCTACCCGTTAGGTACGACCGTTCGCCTGAACACCGGCGAAACCGGAGTCGTATCTCAGTTGAATCGGCAATATCCACTACGTCCGATCTTGCAAGTCTTGCAATCAGGTCATGTACCGGTATCGAAGACGGTGGATTTGCGAGCTGAGACATCCCTGCACATTGTGGAAGTCGTGCCCATCGGTTGATTATCGGATGATCGCAGTAAAACTTTAGGAGATGAGGCTGTGCGACAGTTCATGCCCCGACATCTTATAGGTCTGCTGGGTACTGGTGCCATGCTCGCCGCCGCATTCCTGGGGTGCCACAATCCAGCCAATTCATCTTTGCCACCATCGGCAATCAGTCCAGCTGGGAAAGCGATCCCACCGTTGCCGAAAGGAGATGTCTATGCCGATGAAACTGTCCCGACCGCTGAAACACCCATCGAAACGGGCGATACGCTTGAAGTGGTAATTCGTCGCGGTGCTGGCGAGGAGAAGTTCGCCGGCGTTGTGCGGGAGAACGGAAAGGTTTCTGTCGGGTTTATGGAGGTGGAAGTCGTGGGCATCACCGCTGCTGAGGCAGAAGTCCGTGTTCAAGAAGCCGCGGTGCCCTATATGCGTGATCCGCGCATACAGGTCCTCCTGAAGAAGAAGGTCTTGAAGGTCAAACGTGTCTTTGTGTTTGGGGATGTGAAGAAACCAGGGGTGGTGCCCATGTCGAGACACATGACGGTGTTGCAAGCTCTTGCTGCTGTCGATATGTACCATGAAACAGCGTTGATGGAAGAGGTTAGGGTCATCCGAGGGGGTGACCTCTCGAAGCCGACCATGCTGATGGCCGATCTCGCGCGCGTGTTTACCTACGGCGACATGACGAGAAATCTTCCGCTGGAGGAAAACGATATTGTATTTGTGCCGCGCGAACACCTGGGCGATGCCTCCGAAGCTGGGAAAATGATAATGCCGATCATTTCGTCCGCGATCGCACCGCTTTACCCGGTGTTCATTATTAACGCGGTGATGGGGCGATGAAAGTCGCAGTCAAGACAAGAGAAGGACGTTGATCTGATGGCCCAATACGAGCTCAACATCATCGACTACTGGTTGATCGTCAAGAAACGGAAGTATCTCATTCTGCTGTCAGCTGGACTCGTGGTGTTGTTCACGTTCCTGTTTTCAGAAATGTTCAAGCCGAGCCCGCTGTATGAAGCGTCTGCGCGAGTAAAGTTCGATCGAACGAGCACCGTGGCCCAACAGTTGATCGAGACCATGTCCTTTTCCAATGCCAACGATCTCAACTCCCAGACCGAGTTTATCCGGGGGTATCCGGTGATGGAGCGCGTGGCAGTGGAGTTAGGCCGAGTCCCGGCTAATGTGACGCAGGATGAGAAGCAATCGGCCACCTATCTCAACACGGTGTATAACCTCGGTCAGGAAATCAAGACGCAGCGCGAAGGCGATACGAATATCATTCGTATCACTGCCACCTCTGATCAACCCGAGACGGCAGAGAAGACGGCCAATTCAGTGGCTAATGCTTATCGTCTGGAAAATATCATGACCCGGAATCGTCTCGTGATGGAGTCGCGAAGATTTGTCGAAGAACAGCTTGCGGGGCTTGAAAAGCAGTTGAACAACGCAGAGGAAGCGCTGAGAGCCTTTCGGGAACGGGAGGGGCAGGTTTTCCTGACCGATGAGGCACGCGCAGCATTGGAAGCATATACCAAGCTGGAAGAGCAACACAATGAGGTGATGCGAAAGCGGGCAGAGGGAGAAAGGCAGATTTCGGTGCTCAATCGAAGCGATGCGGTGATTGGAAATCAAACAGGCCGAATCTTCACCGAGGAGCAAAGTGCGTTGCTCACGATCCTGAACCAGCGCCTCCTTGATCTCATCCAGGAACGAAACACCCTTCTGATCAACTATACGACGGATCACCCGCAAGTCCAAGAGCAGCAGAAAAAGATCGACAACGTCAGAGCCGAGATGCTTCTAGAGCTTCGAGCGAAGCTCAAGACCATGCAAGACCGAGAAGCGACACTTTTGGAACAACGTGACCACTATCGAAGCCGGTATTTGAAGTTTCCACGAGCGGCGATTGAGATGGGTCGCCTTGAGCGTGATGTGAAAGTCAATGCCGATTTATTAGCGACGCTCAAGGGCAAGCATCAAGAGCTGCAGATCAAGAGTGCGGAACGAATCGAAGAGGTGACGATCGTGGCGCCGGCCATCATACCCAGTGCACCGATCAATGCGCCCAATACGGAGCTGAACCTCATGGTTGGCTCTCTCATGGGAGTCTTTCTGGGGATCGTCATCGCCTTTGGACGTGAATCGTTCGATACGTCGATCGGTACCATCGAAGGGGTCGAGGAGTTTCTCAAGGTGCCGGTCCTTGGCGTCATTCCCCAGTTCGACGGTAAAGAAATGGAGGAAGCCGCCCGCGCGGCGCTTCCAGCCGATGCCTCAGTGTCGACTGTGGAAAATTTCTCGAAACTCATTTGCCTGATCGATCCAAAGTCTGTCCTGTCCGAGAGTCTGCGGTCGCTACGGACGAATATTCAATTCGCCAGCATGGATCGAAAGGTCAAATCCATCCTTTTCACGAGCGCAGGTCTTGGAGAGGGCAAGAGTACCTGTGTCACCAATTTGGCGATTACACTTGCCCAGGAAGGAAAACGGGTATTACTCGTCGACGCAGACCTTCGAAGGCCGATCGTGCATCAGCGGCTTGGTCTCGAGCGGACCCCCGGCCTGGCGGATGCTTTGGTGGGCAGTACGTCATGGCGCGGCCACGTGCGGTCCACGACGGATCTGATGCTCGGGCCGATGGGGGCAGATCGGGTGATGAGCACGCCGGGCCTGGATAACCTACATATTCTAACCAGTGGGTCAGAGGTCGGCAATCCGAATGAATTCCTCAACATGAATAAGATCAAGACGCTGGTAAGTGAGATGAATGAGGAATACGACCTCGTGCTCTTCGATACTCCACCCATTCTTCCTGTTACGGATGCGGTGGCGTTCAGCTCACGCGTCGACGGGACGATCCTGGTCTACCAAGTCGGGCGGATCGGCCGGAATGCTCTCAAGCGTGCCAAGTTCCTCTTGGACCATGCGCAGGCCAATGTGATGGGCATTGTCTTGACGAACGTAAAATCCGAGGTCGCATCGGACTACGGTGTCTACCGTTACGAATATCGCTGACGCGGCAGTAGGAGTTGACATTCCATGCATGCGTCGATGGTGAAACCTCAAGATGCCGCTATCGTCTCGGTGTTGGCCGCCGTGCTCGCACTCGGCCTCACGCTAGCGACCCCAACGATAGGGTTACAGGTCGTTTTCGGTTTTCTCCTTGTGCTGGTGGCCTTCACGTCGGTTCCCGCCTCGCTCTTTCTGCTGATTGGCTCCATGTTACTCTCTCCGGAGATTGCAGTTGGGCGAGTGCAAGGGAGAGGTATTGGAGAGCGGGAACTCTCGTTGCGTGTGGACGATATCTTGCTCGCAATCATCGGATTCAGTTGGTTGGTCAAGACCATCATCTATCGCGATCTGGCCCTCATTCGCGAGACGCCGATTAATCGCCCCATCGTTTACTACATGCTGGTCTGTGTGCTCGCGACGCTGATCGGCGTCATCGCCGGTCGCGTCCGTCCGCTGACAGGATTCTTTTTTATCCTGAAATATTTTGAATACTTCTTTGTGTTCTTTATGGTCGTCAATCACGTGTCCACTAAACGACAGGTCGTCAGTCTGGTGACAGCGTTGCTGGCCATTTGCTTCGTGATTAGTGTGTATGCGATCGCTCAGATTCCAAGCGGGCAACGGGCGAGTGCGCCGTTTGAAGGGGAAAGCGGAGAACCTAATACCCTTGGTGGATACCTGGTCTTTATCATGGCGATTGTCATGGGCCTCTTCCTCCACCTGAAGGCTGGGCCGATTCGAGTCGTCCTCGTCCTTCTTATGGGGTTCATCAGTCTGGCTCTCATGGCCACGCTCTCCCGCTCGTCCTACCTGGCTGCTGGTGTTTTGATCCTAGCTGTCGCCGCGACGCAATGGCGGCGGCCTGGTGTGCTCGTGCTCATGCTCCTACTCGCGGTTGTGCTCCCTTTTGCCGCGCCTGCGAATGTGAAGGACCGGGTTAACGAGACGTTCTTTGGACGTCAATACGGGGGCGAAATCACAGTGGGACGCGTTGGGTTGGATCTCTCTACGACAGAGCGGCTGCGTTCTTGGCAGTATGTGCTGAAAGATTGGCTGCATAGTCCTCTCATCGGACGTGGTGTGACTGGCTATGCTTGGGCGGACGCCCAATATGTCAAGATCCTCGGCGAAACGGGTCTCGCCGGCCTTGTCGCGTTCATCTTTCTGATTATCCGGTTGTGGCGGCGCGCACGAGAGACCTTTCTGGCCGAACAGGATCCATTTTGTAAGGGATTGGCCCATGGACTGCTGCTCGGCATGGTCGCCATGCTCGCACATGGCATCGGAGCTAATACTTTCATTATCATCCGCATCATGGAGCCTTTCTGGCTGTGCGCGGGCCTCGTCATGATTTTGCCGCGCCTCACATCAGAGCAGAAGAACCCTGCCCCTCAGCGAGCACTTGTATGAGGTGGTTCCTCTTCTGTTATTGGTATGAGCCGGATGCACCATCCGATCCTGTCGGGCTTGTCCGTCTCTGGACCTTGGCGCGGCAGCTTGTCGAGCAAGGCGACAGCGTGACCGTCCTTCCTCCGCGGTACCGCTCTTCCTTGCTCCAGCGTGGATTCTCGACCGCCACGATTCCCCTCTTTCCTTGGCCGGTGTTGCGACCGATCTCCTACACGGTTTTCTCCTGTATCGTCGCTCTCGTGCGAGCCTGCCGGTCGAAGCCGGATGTCGTCTATTACCGGTGGATGGACAGTCCGCATCCGTTGGTGTTTGCGAGACTGGTTGGAGCGCAGTGCGTCTGCGAAGTCAACGGGGAGCCGGTGCCTGATTGGTCGGAGACCGACCGCAGGCTCAAGAGGAGACTCAAACATTGGCTGGCGTCTTTTGCGCTCAGCCGCTGTGACCGCGTGGTCGTTCTGACAGATGGATTACGCGATCTCGTCGTCCGCCGCTATTGTGTTGCCGCTGAGCGAGTTGCCGTGCTGCCGAGTGGAACAGATACTAGCTTGTTTGTCCCGCAGGACGCAGCGGCATGTCGGCGTCGAATCGGAGTGGGCCTAGAGCGGGACTACATCGGTTTTGTCGGGAGCTTCTACCGCTATCAAGGATTGCAATGTTTGCTGGATGCGATGGCCATCGTCAGACGCACTCTGCCATCTGTGCACCTACTTTTGATTGGTGACGGAGAAGCCGCTCCGGAGTTGAAACAGCAGGCGGATCGACTGGGACTCAATCCCTGTATTACCTGGGCCGGCAGGATTCCGTATCGGGAGGTGC
>DATHTZ010000086.1:0-2728 GCA_035462675.1 Nitrospiraceae bacterium
GGTCGGGCGCCCGTCCGCACCGCCTTGTACATGGCGACCTTGGTGGCGACACGCTGGAACCCGGTCATCCGGCCATTCTATCAACGCCTCCGCGCCGCCGGCAAAGCGCCGAAGGTCGCCCTCGTGGCCGCGATGCGGAAGTTGCTGACGATTCTCAATGCGATGGTGCATGCGGGGACTCCGTGGCGACCGGTGGTGGCACCGAACGCGTGACAGCCAAGACAGTTGCTCCGGTCTTCACTCGCTGCGGCCTTGCTGGACGGCCATTTTGAACAGCCAACAAGTTCCGGGTACATGTCTGTTCTTGTTCCCATTCTGATATAGCCGCATAATGTGGGCAAAGAGGAACGATATGGCGCTGTCCGGTCATGTGGTGGGCTTGCTCAAGGAATACATGCAGGATCTAGTCGAACAGGCGAAGCAAGAGACGCTCGCACAGGAACGATTCGGGTTTGCTGCGACGCCGTATCGGCCGGATCAGGCGATTTCCGATCTCCTTGCATTGTTGGATGACCGTATTGAATCTGAAGGCATGCAAGTGGGCTTGCCGGAAGGTTTTCTCCACCACATGTGGAGCCTCTGCAATGAAGCGACTACCCAGGTATCAGACCGGGTGTGGTGGGAGGGAAATATCGGCGGCCAGGCTTCCAGTAAGGCTAGGGTCAGGGAGTTAGCGTATCGGGCGCTGATTCAATACATTGAAACGCGTGATCGAGAGAGTGACCGATGAGACAACACGCATCTCTTCGATGGTGTGCTATAGCGGGGATGGCCCTCACGCTCGCTGTGCCGATGTCGGAACCCGCGAGTGCGGGGGCCGAATCAGATCCACTCCAATTCCCGTCAATTCACATTGCTCCCCTTGTGGCCGCAGGGCTCGAACGTCCACTATTTCTCACGCATGCGGGCGATCGATCTGGACGCCTGTTTGTGGTGGAACAGTCGGGGACGATCCGTATCATCAACCAAGGCGTTCTGCGAAAGGCGCCGTTTTTGGATGTGCGAGATCGTGTGGCAACGGATGGCCCTGAGAGGGGGCTCTTAGGGCTGGCGTTTCATCCGGACTATCCCCGCAACGGGCGATTCTTTGTGAATTACACGAGGCAACCAGATGGCGCCACGGTCGTGGCAGAGTATCGATGTGGCAGTGCACAGGATGAGGCCTCCCGGGATGAGCGAGTACTCATGGTTGTCATGCAGCCCGCGCCCAACCACAATGGTGGGATGGTGGCATTTGGGCCTGATGGATACCTCTATGTCGGTCTTGGTGACGGAGGAGGTGCCGGCGATCCGGGCAACCGTGCTCAAAATCCCAATGAGCTGTTAGGAAAGATTGTACGGATCGATGTGGACCATGGCGATCCATACGCGATTCCGGCGGATAATCCGTTTGCCAAAGCGGGTGGTCGTCCGGAGATATATGCTGTCGGGTTGAGGAATCCCTGGCGGTTTTCCTTCGACTCCAATACCGCAGAACTCTGGGTTGCTGATGTGGGGCAGAAGAAGTGGGAGGAGGTCGATATCGTCACACGCGGTGGGAACTATGGGTGGCGGGTGATGGAGGGATTCCATTGTTTCAATCCCGCTGTCTCCTGCCAGACGAGGGGTCTTGCTACGCCTGTCATGGAGTATGGGCATGAAGAAGGGCGCTGCTCCATTATCGGCGGGTATGTCTATCGCGGTCGCGCGGTGCCTGCGCTTAGGGGAGCCTATGTGTCGGGCGATTTCTGCAGTGGTGAAATATTTGCCTTCAGGCAATCAGACAAAGGGGGGAGAGAATCTGCCCCTACGGTGCTGCTCAAGACGGGCTTCCAGATTTCCTCGTTTGGACAAGACGAAGACGGTGAGCTCTATGTGGCGGATCACAGAGGCGGTATGTATCGGCTGATCTCTCGGTGATGGGACCCTACAGTTTTCCCCCAGCCAATACATCACCATGCCCGCGACTTCCGACACGGCTTCCCTGGTGTTTTGCAATGCAGTATCGTTCGGCAAGACATCAACCAGGTCGATGTCGTCCCAGTTCTCTCGCGGTAGGTACTGTGAGACATAGTCGCAAGGGGCCGGCGTGACGCGAAAGCCCTGTTTGGTGAATACCGGGACGGCGCGCGGCAGATGGCTGGCCGAACTGACAAGGAGAATTGAGGCAGATCCGAGCAGACGTTTGGTCCCAGTTGCGTTCTCATAGGTGTTTCGGGCTTCTGTATCGATCTTTGTGGCGGACTCGGGAACGCCGAGGCGAACGGCCCATCGTCTCATTTCGACTGCTTCGGGGGGACCAGTACCGAAGATCCTGGCATTCCCCCCCGTCAGTACCACGGTGGGGGCATGGCCCCGTTGGTAGAGATCCACACCACAGGTGGTTCGATTCCTGGAAAGGGAAGACGGCTCGGTGGCAGGTCGAAGCGAGCCCTTCTCATTGATGCCTCCCCCCAATACGACGATGGCATCAAAGCGATCCGTCTGTGTCAGTTGTGGGGGATGGTACCAGGATTCGAGTAAACCGATCAGCGAGGTGGCGATCAATGGGCTGGATAGCGCCACGAGCAGAAAGAGAGAAGAGATAAGGAGCCGGCGTACCCATCGCAGGCGTGTCGGCGAGAACGGAAAGAGGGCCAAGACCGTCGCAGTCCCGAGGAGCAGCCCCACCCACGTCAGCGGGTAGAGGCCGTACTTGACGAACTTATACAGACCGAAGAAGAATGGAGTCAGTTCCATCGGCAAACCT
>DATHTZ010000087.1:0-4416 GCA_035462675.1 Nitrospiraceae bacterium
CAGAGGAATATCCTCGGCTCGGTCACGGAGCGGGGGCACGACGATCGGAAACACGTTGATGCGATAATACAGATCGCTCCGGAATTGCCCTTGTTCGACCATGTGCGCGAGTTCGCGGTTCGTCGCCGTGATTACGCGAACGTCAATCTTGATGGTGCGGGTACTTCCCAATCGCTCGAATTCCTGTTCCTGAAGGACGCGCAACAGCTTCGACTGCAATTCGAGAGGAACATCTCCGATCTCATCAAGGAAGAGCGTGCCCTGATGCGCCAGTTCGAAGCGGCCGACCTTCCGCGCAATCGCCCCGGTGAACGCGCCTTTCTCATGGCCGAACAGTTCACTTTCCAGCAAGCCAGTCGGAATGGCGGCACAATTCATTTTGACAAACATGTGCTGGCGGCGCGGACTGAGCTGATGGAGCGCGCGCGCGATGAGTTCTTTTCCTGTTCCTGTTTCCCCTCGGATCAACACGGTTGAGCCGGTCGGCGCAACCTGCTCCACCTGTTTGAGGACACGTTTGAGCGCTTGGCTGTCCCCGACCAATTCATTGAAGTTGTAGGCAGTCTTGACTTCTGCTTCCAGATAGAGCTTCTCTCCTGTGAGTTTGTCCTTTAATTCATCGTTTCGTAAGAACGCCAGCGCATTGTCCACCGCTAGAGCGATCTGATTCGTTGCCTGTGTCAAGAGATCGACCTCACGCGGCGTAAAAGACAACTCCTGCCGACTCGCCACGTTCAATATTCCCAAAATGCGATGGCGGGAGATGAGGGGGAAGGAGCAACAGGATTGGATGCCTTCCGCGATCAAACGACGGACAAATTCAGAATCATATCGTTCAGACGCTGTCGCGTTGAGAAGAAACGGTTTCCTGGTCGTAAAGGCGATCCCGTCTGGCGAGTCTTCCACGGGACAAACTATCCCCTCCTGAATCAAGCCTTTGCTTCCTGGAAAATCTAAGGCAAACAAGCGCAATTGATTCCGTTCAGGTTCATATAACGACAGACTGCAATAATCATGATGGAAGACACGCTGCAGACTACTGGCGATCGCCTTCACTAATTGACGCACATCAAGAATCGTGGACACCGCATTATTTACTTCCAAAAGCAACCGGAGTTGATCTCGCTCTTGCACCAATTCCTGTCGGGCTGACTGGGCACTCTCATAATTGAGCGCGTTATCTACAGCAACCGCGACTTGGTTAGTCACCTGCTGAAGAAAGAAGAGATCCCTTTCGCCATAGGCATGTTCCTCTACACTGCCGAACACCAAAGCACCTAGCCGTCGGAGGCTGGTTGTCAATGGCAGCGCACAAAAGGACTTCACACTATTTTGCCGGAGCACCTTGATCAATGCCGAGAAACGAGTCTCCTCATCGACGTGAGGAACAACCACAGGCTTCTGTGTCCGCCACGCCCAGCCTCCAGGTGACTCTTCAATCGAAACATCGTAGCCTGGGTAGGTTGAACTCGTATGTGGCGAATCGAGGACGTGCAGCCGCATGACATGCTTGTCTGCATCGTAGAGGAGCAGCTTGATGAAATCGAAATCGACAACCGGGCGCAGGTACCGGACCAGATCCTGCAGTAACGCCGAAAGATCGCGCTGGAAACTGATAACTTCCGAGACTGCCAGCAGCGCCTCGTATTGCGGTGGGCACCGCTCGGCCAACAATGCTGAAGACGCTTTCGGCATTCCCACACCTCCCTCCACTGATGGAGACAGAGCCGGCCACACCGTATCAAGGCGGGGTCTATATGGTACACATATCACAAGCCATAAATCACTAGCCTTTTATGAGCATCAACAGGCGTCGATTGTCCTTAATTTACAAGGGCATTTACAGATCAGCAAGAGGGGAACCAGTCGCAACACCACGCGGCATTCATTTGTGCACCACGTCAAGAAGTCTCGGTTAGCGTCGAAACTTCGACCGCCCTCGAAGCTTCTAACGGGAACGCCTTTTCACGCCACGCGTCGATTCCTCCGACAAGAGGCCGGACTCTGGTGACCCCCTTACTCCGCAGCATCAATGCCATCTTGGCAGCCGTGGCTTCATTCGGGCAAGAGCAGAAGAGGATCACATCTTGGTCGCGCGGGATTTCATGGTGACGCTGCGCCAGTTCCTCCGCCGTCATGCGTAGCGCGCCTCGAATCGTATAAGGATCGGCTTCGTGATCCAGCGCGCCTCGCAAATCCACTACCAAGAGCTCACGGCCGTTATCCATCATCCGCTTCAGCTCATCCGCTGTGATGCGGGCGATCCGCAGCTCGCGCAGAAGAAGCTGTCGATGGACGAACTTGCATATGAGGTAGGCGGCGATCCCGCCGCCGAAGAAGAAGGCCAGCCATAAGCCCAGACGCTCGGCCTCTTCCGCCAGGCGTTCGATTTGGTCACTGAGCAGATAGCCCGGAAGAACAAACGCGAGGGTCCAGAGGATAGCACCCAGTCCGTTGTAGAGGAGAAATCGTTGCATCCGTATTCGGAACAATCCGGCGAGCGCCGGCGCTAACGTACTCAATCCTGGAATGAACTTGGCCAGGACGAGAGATCCCACGCCATGTCGGGTGAAGAAATTCTCCGTGCGCCGCACGCAGGAGTCCGGCTCCAGCGAGATCCTGCATAAGAGGTTCAACGCGCGTCTGCCCCGTCGGCGTCCCAGCTCATACCAGATCAGATCGCCGGCCAAACAGGCGATGACGGAGAGGATGATAGCTCCCGTGAGATCTATCTTTCCGGCACCGGACAAGGCCCCGGCCGCAAGTAGGATCGGAACGGCAGGCAGGGGCATTCCGATTTGTTCCGCAAAAACCACAGCAAAGAGCAGGATCTCCCCATATTGAGCTACGAACGCATTGGCTTCATTCATATCGATGTCTTATTTTTCTCTGGGGCTTTCATTACCACCTGCGAGTTCGTCATTCCTCTGCTGTAACGGGGACAGTTCTCTTCTCGCCGCGTTGATGAAGTATCGAGCACATGTGTGCTCCTACTCGGGTGGCAATGAACGTAGTTTCATGTTGGCGTACTGTGTTGAGCGGACGAGGCAAGAAAAGAGAGGCAAACGCGATGCCACTGCATGCAGAGGACAGCTGTGAGTGAGTTAGGCTTGAAGAATCAAGCCATGCTCGAGAATGGTTGTCAACGTGCCCAGATTATGCTCAGAATGACAAGCACATGCAATCAAATTCTCGAAGATCACGTATGGCAGGAATTAACCACCCCCAGCACTTCGGGGTCATCGGCGGGTCCGCAGGAGCCGCTGCGCAGCTTGGACTGAAACGCACGACGCTCCTTTCGATAATGCAACAGCTCGACATTCCATCGACCCTGATGAGGTCGATATGTCGACGCCTGTCGATATGTCGACACGCTCCTCTCAGCACGCCTTACCATATTGTTGCTTCCCAGATCAGTCTCAATCCTCATCTGCGACCTTTAGGCGGGATTTGCAGACTTTTTGAAACCTCGTCGAGCTTGGAATAGCTTTTGCTGCAGGTTCAGCGCAGCCGGTATCACCGCATGCTGAAGGTCATAACCGTGTTCACAGAGCAGCAGACAGAACTGAAGCATGCCGGCGCACGGTCGGCGGCGCATGTCGTGTCCTTGTCGCGTCGTACTCAGGCACCGTGATGGCGAACATTAACCCGATCCCGCAAGCCGATCGATTTCCGCAAATGCGCTCCCAACTGCGCAGAAAGGAATGACCATGTCTACTTTAACCCAAACCCACGACAACCCCGCCGGCGCAGTGATGCGAGAACTCTCGCCAACGTCTAGGAACCACAAGGCATGGGTCGCTAAGGCGCCGAAACAGCCGATGGCGCCCGAAACCTTCGACCCGGGTCCGCTCGGCGTCGAGGACGTTGAAGTCGCGGTCGAATACTGCGGTCTGTGTCACTCCGATCTCTCCGCCTTGAACAATGACTGGGGCAATTCGCAGTACCCCGCAATTCTCGGCCACGAGGTAACCGGTCGTGTCACGGCCGTCGGTCCGAATGCCAAGGGTCTTAAGGTGGGACAGCGCGTCGGCGTCGGCTGGAACTCGGGTAGTTGCATGCACTGTCACCAATGCATGTCAGGACACCATCACCTGTGCCCTCAAGTGCAACCGACCATCTTCGGTCATCGCGGTGGGTTCGCCACCCACATCCGCGCCCACTGGGCCTGGACCCTCCCGCTGCCAGAGAAATTGAACTTCGCCGAAGCCGGCCCGCTCCTGTGTGGGGGCGTCACCGTGTTCGCGCCCCTGGCTATGCACGCCCGGCCGACGGATCGGGTGGGCATCATCGGCATCGGCGGGTTGGGGCACATGGCCGTGAAGTTCGCCGCCGCTTACGGCTGCCATGTGACAGCTTTCACGTCGAGCAAGAGTAAGTTCGATGAGGCGCGCGGCTTCGGCGCGAATCAGGTGG
>DATHTZ010000088.1:0-1787 GCA_035462675.1 Nitrospiraceae bacterium
ATCCGATTGCCCAATGACCATTGACGATTGACTTGGCTCCTGAGCCAGCGTAGGATCCGATTTGTCAAGCGGGCGTAGCTCAGTGGTAGAGTCCTGCTTCCCAAGCTGATATAGGGGGATTGCTCAAGTCGTTGATGACCTTGGCAATCCCCTTTGTTTATAAGGGGATTCTCGCTTTCACCGTTCTTCTGTCTTCGCTTCTCTTCGTCGCTTGTCGGCTCGGTTTGTTCGCCTGGCTAACACCTATTTAACACCTGGAATAAGAGACCTCGTGGATGTTACGGATTGGAAAGGGGGGGGGAGCACAGGGGGAACTCAGCGTAGAGAAATGGATCAAGTGGCTTGGGCACCACAGGCGAAAAAGCTGCGCCCTCTCTCAGTTTCACTCTCCAGCGGTATCAAGTCAGACAAGTCGAGTGTTTGCCCTTGCTTCGCCTTGCGCTAGACCCACGGGGGATGAGTGCCGGATCAACCCAAGGGCCTTGCTTCGCTTCTCGTGCCTCCTTCTCAAACCGTTCCGTTCCGTATCGAGTGGCGCATATTTACGATACCACTAGCACCAACCGTCTTTAACCAGCGTATGAATGATATCGTGCTTCGCGCGAGACATGCGAGAAAAGCACGACGAGCAAGACTGGCGAGAGAAGCGCAGGCTGGAGACCGAAGTTTTCGAAACGTCATCCTTCAGCCTTAGAACCCTTGCCCCATCCCACCACTCTCACCCGTCTCTCCCGCCCGCCCTTCTGGGATTGACCGATCGTCTGTGTTAAACTCACTCCCACCGATGACGCCTTCACCAGAGCATCAGGCAGGGAAACTGTCTTACAGTCGTTTGCTTCTGCTGGCCCTGACCTGTTTAGCCGGCACCGCCTGCAGCACGACCGCCCAGACCGGAAAGATTCTCTTTGAGGACTCTCGCGGATCCGTGTCTCTGCAGACGATTTCTAATCCCTTGATTCAGGCCGGTCATCCGATCAGACTGGAACCAGCTCTTCTCGCCCAGCTATTGGCAGGCTTAAAGATTCATGACGAAGGTATTGGGCCCCATCGTCTTGCCACGGGCTTTGCAGGACAGCCATCTACCTACCCTCTCTTCTCGGAAGATCAGATCCAGTTCCTCGCTCCACTGCTCGCAGAGGGCTTACGTATGGCAACACCTAATGAGTCTATCGAGTATCGTGTGGTGACTACGCACGCAGGTTCTAATAGATTTCAATCACCGACCACGGAAACGACCGCCGGTTCTCTCTACGCCTATGGCCGAGAGCTGTATGTGATCCTTTCTCAGTATCGCTACAACCCGATGAGGACGAACCTGGACTTTGGCGATATCTCCCACCGATCACAGGAACCACTCGATTATTCAGGCCTCAGGTACCGTACGCTGCGGTTCACTCCGAAAGCCGCTCTCCGAACCGATAGCCCGAATCCGCCGACAATGGAAAAGTACCCCGACAGGTTTGTTGCCGTCGATTATCAGCTACTGGACCAAGCTACTCGCGCGGCCGAAGCCCAGGCTCGCTCCACAGAGGCCTTGGCTCAGGAGGTGCAAACCCTCAAGCAGGAACTGGAATCCATTAAAAAACAACTCGGCAGCCAGAACCTTGGGCAGGACAGCCCAAATCAGAAAGCCCCGCCGCTATTAAACCAATGAGCGAGACGGGCAAGGGTCTGAAGACTAAAGGCTGAAGCTTTTGTAACTGCGTCACTCCCCCGGAAGCACCGGCTCACCTCAAGGACAATTCCCCGCCACTCGATACCCCACCGCTTCCACTTCTGCCGCGCTA
>DATHTZ010000089.1:0-4118 GCA_035462675.1 Nitrospiraceae bacterium
TAGGTTTGGCGGGCTTGTTGAAGTTCCTTCACGTGGCGGCGTGTTGCTCTCAAGAATTTGCCCTCACGAGTCCTTTCCCCTATACTTACCCCATTGCGAGACACAGCATCCTAAGCGAAGGAGCCGATCATGGCAACGCTCACGATCTCCCTTTCAGATGAAGAAATGCGGCGACTGGAATCGCTGGGTAAGCGCGAGGGCTTGACCGTCGAACAGATGGTCCGCCTCGGTATCAATGACTTTATTGGCCAGCCAGATGATGCTTTCCATGCCGCTGCCAAGCGTGTGATGGAGAAGAACGCCGAGCTCTATCGCCGTCTTTCGTAGCCCACCAACTCATTAGTCTGCTAGCCGCTTCAGCATCGGCCCATATTGTTTGCGCAGCTCTTTGATCACAGATTTGATTCGTGACGAGCCGACCCCAATCTTCGCTTTCTTCTGACTCACCTTTTTGGCTTTCATAGTTCAATAGTAGCGAAGACCTGACGGAAGAATAAATGCCGCTCACGCCTTACTCATCCGCACCAGCCCATAGGTTATACGGGGCTTACCGAAGCGTCCCGACGTAGCGACGGAGAGCAGCGATCAACGTGATTTTTTCCGAACTGTCTTGGTGCGAAACCAGTCGGCAATCGTATCGACACTTGGCTTCAAGGTCGTCACGTACATCGCAAATTGTTCCAGCTCAGGATTTGTTGCGGTCAGGCGATAGCTATTCACTTGAAGAAACAGAACGGCGGTGGAAATGCTGATCCGCTTGTTGCCATCAATGAAAGCGTGATTCCTCGTCAGGCCGTCCATCAATACCGCAGCTTTGGCGAAGATGTCGGGATAGAACTCTGTGTCGCCAAAGGCAGCTTGCGGGCGTGCGAGGGCAGACTCCAACCCGCCAAGATCGCGCACACCATGCTCTCCGCCGGTTTCTTCGATCAATCGATCATGAAGAAATAAAACCTGCTCGGCACTGAGGTAGATCACCGCTTTGCGAGGGTTTCTAAGGCAGGACGATACCGCTCAATGAAGGCTTCGACTTGTGTCGCGAAGGTCTGCTTCACCTTACGCCGCATGACAGCCGTGTCAGAAGAAGAGCTTTTCTTCTGTTTACGAACTGCTGATTTATTGGCCTTGAGAACGTTGCCCTTCATGGAGGCCATGATACCGCAGTCCCCATATCAAGACAACACACGGAAAAAAACTCAGCGATCACGCCTTGCTCAACTTTACCGGTCCGTAGGTTTGACGGGCTTGCTGGAGTTCCTTCACATGACGTCTAAGGGCTGGGCCGAATGTGGAGGCGAGGACTGTTTTTCTGTGAGGCGCGATGTTGTGCTCGACCTGCTCGATCGTTTCCGCCAACTGCTTGACCAGCCGCTGGCCTGAGCCGGTGAGCCACTTGAGATGCCAGCTGGCGTACTCCAAGTCTTGGATCGAGTAGCGGACGGATTCCACCTCCTCAAGACAGCGGAACCTGGCGCGCTGCAAATCGCGCTGGGTCAACCCCGCCCGTTTCCATCGAGTTGATCCACCCATCCCCGATGCCCATGTTGAGAGCCGCTCGAAAAGCATCGCTCCAATCGTAAATGTAAAGGCCGCGTGGAGAATACCTCGTAGCGGGCGTAGGCTGCGTCGCCAGGGGGAATAGAAGATCTGTTGGTTATGATCTCCATGATACATCATGTACTAGCGGAGCAAGAGATTCAAATGGTGATGGCTGTTTTCATGAATGAGATCATCGATCAGATCGAGATAGTCCCGGTCGAAACAGTTGATAAAGGAGAGTCCTGGCCGGTGGCGGTAGCTGAAACTGACAACACCTTTGGCCTTGAGCGGAACAATCCGTGAGGTCAAGAGTGCGAGGACCTCCTGTCCTTCCGGCCAGGCCTCCTGAATAGTTGTCCAGGCCCGCCCGATTCTCATGACCTGCTCAGTTGAGGTGGTAACCACAGTTCGAGGCTGGCGATCCTTCCCATAGACGAGCGTCGGTCCGACTGTGATGACCCCGGATCGATTCTCGATTGCTTCGGCTGGCGCCCGATACGCCCAGCTCCACTCCAATCCATTGCGACGCCTCGTACACAGACGCGTCGCAGTGTGTCCAATTTTCAGAGAAAGTTCTTGCGAACTGATAAGAATAGTGCCCTGGCTGGATGATTGTTTCAGAGCTCTCTTCACCGAGGGTGGAGCCTCGCAGACATCTCCCTCCATCCCCACGGCCATCGTTCCAAACAGCTCTGCCCGCTCGACATTGTGGCCAAGATGTACCTCGATAGCCCACAAGGGAATCTTGCGAGAAGCGCACCACAACATCGGAAGTCCCGGCACGAGGCAGAGCGATTCTTGTGTCAGCTCCTGCGTGAGGCGGGCGCAAAGTTCGTTGAGTCTCCGTTCGAGTCCCGGGGCTTGCGAGACCCCGCGCGGAAACAGATCGTCCTGATAACTGTTCTCGAAGAACTTCTCTTCGCACTCGGCGAACAACTGCGCCGCGAATTCGTGGGGAGTCCGCTCCTCGCGAATTTGTTGCAGCAGATCGATGAAGTAGACCAGGTCGTTCAGCGCTTCGATCCAGCCGACCACTTTCCAGTGGGCATATGCATCCCGTTCGAGTGCTTGCCCGAGGAACCGGATGTAGGCCACAGGCAAGACCAGCGATTTCGCAACATCTGCATATTGATTTTCCAAATCCAAGCAGAGGTCGCCCAACAGCCGCTTCATCGACAGGCAAAACTCTTCCTGAAGGCGAGCCAACATTGGCACATCAAGCAACGGCATGAAGAAATCAGGCTCAGGGTTGAAGAAGCCAGACTCTACCGGAGGAGAGGAAGAGCTGCAAGAAGGAGCGTGGGAGAGCTAGGAAATTTTCTTCGGGAGATAGCCGAGTTCATCCAGATGCAGTGCTTTGACCTGCTGCATCATGTGCTGGCTGAGATCGGCCTGCACGGATGCTTCCAGCGGCGGGTTGAAGCCTTGTACTAGCGTGAAGGGCAGTTCATCCTTCCAGAGCAGCTGGCCATCGTGATTCACCAGATACAGATAAAGGCGGCGTGAGCCTTCGGCGTTCGACCCCCAGTCGCTCGAATGCGCTGGCGAACCGGCAACGCGGCTGACGAGAACGGTATCGACGCCCAGGTCTCGCGTGATTTCCTTAGCCAGGGCACTGCGATCGGCATCATCAGCTTGTGCCGAACGTGGATCGGTCTTGGTGACTCCGGCCTCAACGGTCGCCGGTGACTCGACGCGCAACGTAGTTTCCTGCTGCAATACGGTGGCAAGCCGCGCACCCATCTCCGGGTCACCCTTAACCGGAAGAACTGCGACGCTCGTCACCTTCGAATTGGGCACAGCATCACTCGATTGATCCCGTGGTGCCACCCATGATTGCTCAAACGGCCAAAAGGTCATGTGACTGCTCTTCATGGTATCCACTGCCACCGCTGCCACCCAAGCTCCTGCGAGGCAACCCTGCAGCAGAAAGGCCCCGGCTACAACCAGACTGAGAGTCATGGCGCGCATCCAACGCCGCCGGTTTCCAGCTCGGGGCGTCGCCAGATCGAAGGTTGTTGTCAGCGCTTCGAGAGTCATGAAGAGATGTTTAAGCAAGAGAAGTGCCTCACACAACGAGCCTCGTACATGACCATTAACCTATTGAGTTATTTACTATTTTTAACATACAAGCGGAAATAGGCCTCATCGGTCCCGCTAAATAGATGACTCCTTTGCGAACCCACCGAACCGCGATGTACACGGTCATACCATGTATTCTCTCGATCCTCGCTTTTCGGTATGCTCGCTTGTCGGTATGTAGGCAGATCGGTGGCGAGTCAGCTAAAACGGAATGCGGACGCCTAGTTGGAACTCATTCGGAGAGACGCTTTGCCCAAACTGACTTCGAAGCCCGAAATCACTCTGCGTGGGAGGTACCCCAGCCAAGGAACGATTGAACTCTGAGCCGTAGCCTCCAGAAAAACCTGCCCCGATATACGGCAACAACGTTCTCTCTCCAATTGCGTAGCGACCGCTGATTGAGGGAATGTCTCGAACGTCTGCGGGGGAGGCAGGGGCAGACGGCACCGCAAGTGGAGGTTGGCTTGGGGCAGTGGTCTTCGGCGTGCTCGAAGAAG
>DATHTZ010000090.1:0-2731 GCA_035462675.1 Nitrospiraceae bacterium
GTTTCCAATTCGTCGATTTCCTGCTGATTGAACGGGATGATTTTTGAGACCGTCGCATTGAAGGTATCGGCCAGTTTTTTGTAAAGCTTGGACCGATGAAGGATCAGGAGGGCCAGCAGTTCGGGGTCGTTTCCAAACTCACGAATCGATTCACTCACGTCGTTGATTTCAGTAAGAAGGGAATCCTGGGTGGCTCGGATATCGCTGGTTTTTCCGACGACAAACTTGACAGTGGGACCCAATGCGTCCAGCAACTCCTGCATGTCGCCTTTGGCCACGGCCAGCTTCCCGAAAAACTTCTGAATCTCAGTGGCCGCAGTCTCCCCGGACTCGATCGCATCCCTCACCTGGGTCACCAGTGTGTCGTTCTCCTTGAGGAATGCGGTAATGCCTTCGAAGCTGAGTGGGATACTCATCAAAGTCTCCTCTCGTCTACCGGCGCATTGTGGCCCATCTCTACTTCACTCGCTCCAACAGTTCCAGTAAGTCGACTGTGAGCGAGCGGGTCCGCTCCAGAGTCCGTGTCTTCAAGAATTGATAGGTCAAGGCTTCCTGGAGCGCATTGTTCACAGTGCGTGAGTTCTCGAGCACTTGGGCCAGCCTCTCGCTTCCACCGGGAATCCGCTCGACGAGCGCGCCCACAAATTCAGGATCCAGCGATGCGAGGGAGGATTTCTTGCTGTATCGTTCAATTTGCGTGTGTACACCGGCGAGGTGACCCCATGAATCTTCGACTCCGTTCACGGCATCCAATAACGCGCAAAAATCTTCGTCGAACTGTTTCATGACGGACTGTTCGAGGCCTTGATATTCGGCCAGGTACGTCTTGCCGATCAAATACGAGACCGACCACGCATCGACACCCTTCTTACTTAACAGGTTCTGGTGCGAGGCTGCGATCAGAGCATGCTTGGCCTCGGAAGCTTGGATCATCTTGATGCTTGTGTTCAGGTCTGCAATCGAACTCTTGAGGTAGTCGATCCGCTTCTGCGTGTCCAGATGGTACTGATGAATATTGGTTTGGGCCGCGTCAATTTTTTCGCCCTCTCGTGTAATGAGGTCGCGCACCGCACTGCTCTGAATCGCCTTGCAGCCGGTTTGTGCGAGCAACAGTGTTACGGCGATGGCAACGACGATCTTCCCCATAGACATAGAGAACTCCTTTGTGCCAGGGACAATCGCCCCTACTGCAGCGCTTTTACCGAATCGGCCAGCTCGCGGATGTCGTCACGTTTCACCGTGATGTCGATATCCAGATAGCGTTTGATCATACCGTTGATCCGTCGCAATGCCGCAAGGTTGGTTCGGTAATCGTCGAACGCACTGTAGTCAGTCGCTTTGTTTTCTTCGCGAAACTCAGCTTCCACGTGTCCGTTGATCTCCTCAATCAACTCTGGGATCGCCTGAACAAACTTATTCATGTCCCCGTGTCCCTGCTCGAACACCACTTGCCCATCTTTACCTCTACGCTCCGGAAGACCCTCGAGGCGCATCCTATTGATGACGGTGAGCAGTTTTTTGTTTTGCCCGACAGTTTCGAGTTTCACCACTGAGACATAGTTGAGCGACGCCTGTTCTCGAGCCTGGTCAAGCGGCATCCCCGCTTTTGTCAGCTTTTCCACCGCATTCTCGGGAACCTCAGGATCCGTCGTGGCCCATTTCAACCCACTATTGAGCAGAGCGAGCTTCTTAGCGTATCGATACCAATGCCAATAGCGGGTGTCTACCGCGACGAGAAGCTCACGGTGGATGTTCATGAGTCTGGCGTTCTCGGCATAGGCTTGGTCCTTGGCGACCAAAGCCTGCTTGACTTCTGGTGGTGTGGCGCAACCGATGCAAACGAGTAGACCGAGCGCGGCGAAGATAGGAATGATTTTCATCGGGATTCCTCCCAGTGATGAGAGGCGAGTGTAGCGGGCTACGTAAACCAATTCAAGGGAAAGTTTGCACCTGTTTCATTCGACCTATTCTCGTCGCCTCATGCCAATGAATTTCAACAAGATGAGCGGAGCCATCGGGGAGCCACATTTTCGCGATGTTCTTCCGATTGTGCCAACAGCCCTTGCGTAAAACTTTCGAAGCCGGGCGAGCTTTCGTATCCCCGGCCCAGCGGCACACGTGTCAAGCTGAACCCTAGATCTTTTTTGTTCCTCCTTATCCCACCAATCCCAAGACGTCGGATTCGCGGACGAGAACGAGTCCCTTACCGTCAAGATCAACTACACTCGCCCCATACTGCACGTAAAGAACCTGATCGCCTGGCTTGAGAACGGTAGGCGCGAAGATCTTCTCCTCTTTTTCCTGTTTCTTTTTAGGTCTACTGCCCGATTTCTTTTCCGGTGTTTCCCAGCGCCCCTTCCCCACAGCCAGGACCGTTCCTTCGACAGGTTTCTCCTTCGCCGTGTCTGGAATATACAGCCCCCCGGTGGTCTTTCCCTTGGCTTCCGACGGTTCGATCAGTGCCCAATCCTGTAATGGTTGAATTCCCATGATGATTCCTCCTCCTGTGGTACAAGCAGCAGCGACAGGCTACGTGGTTCCGCAGGTGGCGTCAACCCGCCGAAGGATGGAACTCCGAATGAGGAGCGGTGTCTTACTGCTCCAGCCGAAGAGCCGCGAAATCCTTCTGGAAGCGATCCTCTCCTTGGATACGCCACATGTGAGGCTGCACAATAAAAACGGGCTAAGACACAAGAACCATAGGCGCAGGGGAAAAGGCGAGCGGCACGAG
>DATHTZ010000091.1:0-4298 GCA_035462675.1 Nitrospiraceae bacterium
CTTCGTGGCATTGCCACCACCGAGCACCACGTAATCGGCTTGCAGCGCATCCCGGAGCGCCGCTACCACATCGGTAACATGCCGGCGCCATGTCTTCTTGCCATACCGTTTGAGTCCCCGCAAGCCGAGGTAGTCCTCGTATGTTCGGCCTTTTCGGTACAATAGATGTGCCAGCTCCATCGGTACCAACACGCCATCGGTGATTAGTGCAGAGCCTAGACCGGTGCCAAGCCCCAAGAACAACATGCGGCCGCCGTCATAGTCGCCGAGGGCTTGCATCGCGGCGTCATTGATCACCTTGACCGGACATCCGAAGGCTTTTTCGAAATCGAATCCCACCCATCCATCGCTCAGATTTTTTGGTTCAGCAGCCGGTCGGCCACCCAGCACTGCTCCCGGATATCCCAGTGAGATGACATCATGCGACCAATCGGAGGCGAGCTGTTGGACCGCTACCACCATACCGGAGGCGGTCATTCCCGGACCAGAAGGGACCTTGCGTGGCGCTCGTTTGTCGGTGACAAGAATCTTCACGTTGGTTCCACCCACGTCGATGACCAGCACCTTGGTTGGACGACGAGATCTCTCCCCATCGGCCCTCACTCGCCTTGCCGCCATTGTTGCCCCTCCCTCTAGCGTGAAAACGTCACGCAGGTCTTTCGCACCCTTACCGCACAGTCTCCCACGACCATGTGACCCTGCCACAGTACCGCCCCGCTGGCAATCATCATCAGAACACTTGGAAGGTTCTGGATCTCCATCCTCGTTACTTTTCCACATCGAAGCCGTCGCTCTTCCATCAATGCGATCCACATTCGAACTTCATCACCGTATAGCCTTTGTTCGCGAATTTGCTTGAACCTCTAACCCGCATTATTCATGACGTTTCGTGGCGAAACCGCGAAGTCGCCATGCGAGACAGGCGCACGGAGCCGTGAGGGAGGGAGGCATACGTGAAACAGTATGTTGACCGACCGAACGGCGAGCTCACCTGGACGCCGTCTCAACCGCGTCCAGGTGCGTCGTCACCGCGCTTGCGAGGTCGAGCGCTCCTTGAATGATCGTGGCGCGAAGAAGGAGTTCCATATTGAATTTTGACTTCCATCTTCATGATTGGAGCAGAACCGTTCATGAGTAATGCGGGCTAGGGCAGTGAATAGGTCATCTCCGGCCAATGTGCACTTCCCTGAATCCGTCCCTGATGCCCTTGCTCAATATAGATTACGGAGACGAATGGCGTCGTCCCCGTAATCCCCTTGAATCCTCCTCTTCCCCAGACCCACGTCATCTCGCCTTTGCATTCGCCTTTCACTCCAACACATCGAATCTCTACGTACGCCAGGTCTTTGTCTTCATGGGTCCGGATGATGCACACGCCCGTCTTCGGTCCCTCTTGATTCTCACTGATATGGAGTATCGCCTGACAATCCATTTTGCCCTTATGGATCTGTGCTGGCACCGAGCCCACTGGAAGATGCTTCACGAGGAAGCTTCCAGTAATCGTGCCTCTAAAGATTCTGTCCCCATCGCCAAGATCATCGATGACACCTTGTCCCGTCCAACTCATGGTCGCATGGCCGGCTTCGATAGTTTTTGCCTCGGCTCCGCAGAAGAGCCCCGGGCTCATGACGAGGAGGGCGACTGTCCGAATGATGGATTGCCTGAATTGCATGACGACTCCCTTCATAATATACGGCGCCAGTAGTCCCAGGTGGGAGGGAGCAATAGAGCGCCGGTAAGTAAAGAATTCTGCCATTCCGGATGGGGCTTTCTAAAACATCTGTCACTGCTTGCTTGACGCTTCTTGGCTTCATAAAACTGGATATACCGCTCGATTATGTCTGCGCCAACACGCCGCTCAGCCTGTTATCCACGTCGAAGAGAAAGAAAATATCGGAAGACTGTATAGGGAACTCTTCTCGATCAGGGGGCGCCCCGTGCTGTGAAATCGATCTCTTCTTTCGATGGCATCCACCTCTGCGACGAAGAGGCGGCTCTTGCGCTTGTATGTTCAATCATACGGACTCAATAGCCCACCGTGAAGCGCAGGCGGATATGCTTCGGCTTTTCCACTTCGTCGATCATGGGCATGGCGTAATCTTCGACCGAAATGCGGCTTTCTCCCTGAGTATTCGTCAGCAACTGATCGACCCCCAGCCGGAACTTGCCGGTGCGTGGGCCAGGAAATACGTCGGCGGACGGAGAGAGGAACGACCATTCAAGACCCGTTTCATTCCGAAGCATGTTCAGAGCCTCACGTGTCGCGAGCGCTCCCTGCTTATATTCCACGGGAAACTCAGGGAGATATACAGACTGGACGCCCGGGTTGACCTCCAAACTGCCTGCCCCGCCAATAAGCAGCAGTCGCTTGATGCCGGCCTTCTTTACTCCGTTTATGATGGTTCGTGTACCCCTGACCTGCTGGTTGTAGATGTCGGAATTGCTCCATCCCGGATTGAAGGCGCTGATCACCGCATCGTGGCCCGTGTCCAACCGGGCCACGTCATCTGCGTTGTAGACGTCTCCTTTCTGCGGACGAAGCTTCGTATGCGGCTTAATCTTCTCCGGATGCCGCGCGATAGCCGTGACCTCATGGCCACGATCCAACGCCTCTTTCAAAATCGCCGATCCGACATAACCTGTCGCTCCGATCAATGTAGTCTTCATGGTGCAGCTCCTCTTCGATCGAGTAGCGGGATAGGGCAGATCTGTTACTTGAACAGCGATCACAATCCGATACAGACAATCAGTGTGTATGCTTTACTCGCTGCCAAACATACGGAAAATACGTGAGTCTTCAAACGAAATCAGAGCGTCGGGCGCGCGCCACCACAGAGGCTGCTTGGCTGCAATGAGTAGCTTCTCCGTGATCTATCCTCCTTTTTAGTCGTGCGTGGAACACGTCTCTTTGAGTCACTCAGTGTGTCACCCCCTTTACACGGGCCGGCACATTCTGAATCTCTGTGTCTGACAAGCGTACAGGGGCCATCGTCAGCCCGACGATGGCCCCTGTTACCTGGGACTCAGCTGTCAGACTTAGTCACGAGGCTTTCCAAAGGTCGACCACAGTCCCATTCTCATTCAATTCTATGGTGATAGTCGACCCTTCCTTGATCGGCTTGGCCTTCACTTCGAGTCGTTCGAGTGGAAACACCTTCTCGCCCTCCGGTGTCCACAGTTTGATCTGTTTCTTGTTCCTGCCGACGTAGATCAATTTCCCGGACACCAGCCGGTGCGCTTGGGCATGTCCCTTCATGTGATGATCGATGACCATATTGTCTTCATTCACCCACAACGTGATTTCGTCTCCCACTTGGATTCCTGAAGGCGCTGTTTTGACGCTGAGACGATACGTGGCGAAGGGCGTCTTCGCGAAGATCATACCAGACTGAATTTTCTCTACCACACCATGCGCCGTTATACGATGGCCTGGTTTGGTGCGCGGCTGTGCGCCAAAGCTCATCTCCACGGTAAACCTATGGATGTCGATCATGTTTCCCGCTTCGTTCAACTCGATTGCAACGGGTGTCCCTTCCTCGATAGACCCCATCTTCGATCGGCCCGCCTGTACGTCGAACGACTTCTCCCCCTCCGGCGTCCAGAGCTTGATCTCTTTGCGATCCGCGGACGTATAGGTCAGGTTGCCTGATACGAACCGATGGACATGAGTGTGGTCTCCTTTCCGATGGACGTCGATCACCGCGTTGTTTTCATTGACCTGCATTTCCACTTCTTCTCCTACTTCAAGGTGCTTGGGTGTGAAGGTCGAAGCGATCGTCATCGACCCCCAAGAGGTCTTCACAGTGGTGAGGCCTGACTGCACCTTCGAGACAACTCCATTCACCTTCATATGCGTTCCTGTTCCCTGCGTGGTCCCTTCGTCGGCAAACCCGTAAGGCGCCAGGAGCAACAGGCTTAAAACCATTGACCCGAGAACCATTATCGTACGCTTCAGTGTGATTTTCCCTGTACCTGTTGTAGGTGTCTGTCTCTCTCGACAAAGATCGTTCATAATATCTTTCCCCTTGGTGATGGATGAAAACTGGTTTCTTTTGATTCACCTGAACGTTATTCCGATCCCCGGTAGTTATATGACAGACCGGCTTCCCGCTACAACTGCAAAGGATTGATTGGAAAGAGAACCGTAACGGAATCATCTTCCCACACCGACTTGTTCGCGTTCATAGTAAAGCTTGAGTTCGATGCTGTCCGGATCATGCAGCTAAAAACTCTGACTCCTCGGATGATCGCTCATACTGTTGATCGTGACGATGGCTCGTTCTAGATCCATCGAGGTT
>DATHTZ010000092.1:0-1542 GCA_035462675.1 Nitrospiraceae bacterium
CGGGAAGATTGTCATGCGATAGCCCCTCACACGAGAGCGCATGGGAAAGTCATCATGGGAAACACAGAACGATCAGACCGGCAGGACTCTCAAACAATCGAGCAGGTAATTCGACTTGCGCTCAGAGGCATCCGCTTTGGATCGATTGAAATCATCGTTCATGATTCCAAAGTCGTGCAGATTGAGCGCAAGGAGAAGACACGTTTTGACGGCGAAGGTTCAATGTCCACGCGCTGAGGTCACGATGATACGTCACCACTGTTGTCATTGCTAAAGGAGAACGACCGGCCGTCCAGATGACTGGAGGCCAAGACCGACTACTTCAAACGTCAAATTGAGAATTGACCGGACCACCGGAGGTTCACATGTCACGGAGGGAAGCGACATGAGAATTTCCGGTTTGGTTTTTGTCACATTCGCAGTCGTCATATTGCTGGCAGGCCTGCCGCCACAGGCTCAGGCGGTGGAAGAAGGCCAGCTTCAGAAGAAGGACGGCCGGTGGGAGTATCTGCCCAGTGAAGACCCCGGCCTCAAGTATCTCCTCCTCAAGGGAATCATTACCCAAGATGAGTACGACAAAGGGCTGAAGGTCGTGGAGACGAGGGAACGGATCGTGAAACCGAACTTCAATATCGACGTCAACAACGGGTTGAACATCCGAGTCGGCTCGAAATTCCTGCTCAAGATGCGGCTGCTCACCCAGGTCCGCTACAGCTACAGTACCTTTAATGACGCCTGGGGAACTGTCGGAGACTCGAGGAATGAAGAAATTCTGGGAGGTCAGGTTGAATTTCGAGCCTTTAGGCGCCAGAGTGATTCGAGTCAGTTTTCGGTTCCGCGAGTCCAACTCCAGTTCCTGGGGTTCGCCTTCGATCCCGACCTTCGCTATAACGTGTCTCTGGTGATGGATTCAACGCCATACAACCAGGAGGGCGGGAACGGACGAGCCACGCTCCAAGATGCCTATATTTCTTCCTGGCATATCCCATGGGCGACCGTTCAGGTCGGCCAGCAACGAGTCTGGTTCAATCGCGCCTTGATCAGTTCGGCTGCCACGTCAACGTTCGCGGACAACATGATGGTGCAGAATGTGTTCGCCTCCAACCTTCAGAGCAGTCGCGATGTCGGGATCAACATCCTGAGCGATGAGGATCAATACAGATTCAACTACGCCATTGGTATCTGGGGAGGCGTCGGGGCGAATCTCGGACGGGACGGCACCTCTGTCAGCCAAACTGTGCTGCCCCCTGCTGGGACGCCAGGAGCCCCGCCGGCTGGGACAACTCGTACTTACAACTACGACACCCGGTTCATGAGCGGCGAGTTAATGTATACAGCCCGGGTGCTGTACAAAATTGCTGGTAATCCGGGGTATGGACAGGGCGACATTCTGAACTCCCGCACACTGCAGTCGGCTATCGCCTTCGGGTACGCGTACGACCCAGGTCAAAACTATCTGAGCTCCATACGCTCGGATATTGTCGACCGCTCATACCGACAGGCAGTGGCGAAAGCCATGAACGGCCGCCTCCTTGGAGGAGG
>DATHTZ010000093.1:0-2202 GCA_035462675.1 Nitrospiraceae bacterium
ATGAAGTATACATTCCTTGTTCTGCTTGGCTGTTGGATTTTGGTGAACCCCGGTGCCCTTCTGGCGCAACAATCATCTCAGCTATTGATTCATGGGGCGATGACAGAGTGCTACGCGGGTCGTGTCGCTCAAGATCGGGCCAGCCGAGTCGGCCATTTTGAGAAAGGCCAGGCCCTGGGGGAGCAAGCCGTGGCCTTGGACGATCGATCTGCCGACGCACACTTCGCCCTGTTCTGTAATTTAGGTGAATTAATGCGGATCGATGGGGAGCTGAGCATTACATCAGTCATGGGATTCCGCCGCATGACGAAAGAGCTCGACCGGACACTGGAACTTGCGCCTGATCACCTTGACGCTCTGTCGGCCAAAGGGACTTTCCTTCTCAGGCTTCCTTCCATACTTGGGGGAGACAGGGAGAAGGGGGAACGACTCCTTCGGTACGTACTCCTGAAATCACCGCAGTCGGTCAATGCCAGGCTCAGCTTGGCCAAAACGTACTGTGCCGATGGTCGCCACAGCGAAGCCCTCTCGCTCGCCTCCGAAGCGCTGGACCTTATTCAAGCCCTCCAGTTGGATGATTTCGCTCCTGAAGCGGCAACCGTGTTGGCCCAACTTCGTACCAACGCCGCCAAGGCGAATTAGTCCCTCCCACTGTCTTTCTAGCGCCAGGCAGTAAATCATGCTATCTTCAGCCCCCAAGCATGACGTGTCATTCGCATCTCGTTCTTCTCCGCGCGTCTTGAGAAACACGGTTTAATATTTTCACTCTTCTGTCAGGGGCACACCATGTTGCTGGACGGTAAAAAAGGGCTCATCATCGGCGTCGCGAACAAACACAGCATCGCCTGGGCTATTGCGCAATCTGCAGCCAGCCAGGGGGCACAGCTCTTCTTCAACTATCAGAACGAACGGCTACGGGAAAACGTCGAGGAACTAGTCGCCACCATGCCCGGCGCAAAAGCTTTTCCCTGCGATGTGGGGAGAGATGTCGAGATTGCCGCGCTGATGCAGCAGGTCCAGAAAGAATTCGGAAGGCTGGACTTTCTTGTCCATTCCGTCGCCTTTGCCCCGCGTGAGGAACTCACGGGGCAGTTCGTGAATACTACGCGGCAAGGATTTGCCACGGCACTCGACGTGAGCGCCTATTCCCTTGTGGCTGTGACGAGAGCGGCAATGCCATTGATGACCGACGGCGGCTCCGTTGTGACGCTCACCTACCTTGGAGCGGAACGGGTCGTGCCCCATTACAACGTTATGGGGGTCGCTAAAGCTGCACTTGAAGCCAGCGTCCGTTATCTGGCCCATGACCTCGGTCCCAAGAACATCCGCGTAAATGCCATCTCAGCCGGCCCGATCAAAACGCTCGCGGCACGCGGCGTCTCCGGCATCAGCAAGATGGTGGATCACCATCGAGAGTTCGCACCGCTCCGGCGCTCAACGGAACAAGGCGAAGTCGGCGACACGGCGTTATTCTTGATCAGTTCGCTAGGACGTGGAATTACCGGAGAAGTGATCTACGTGGACGGGGGATACCATATTCTAGGATCGCTCGCATCAGCGGAATGACGTGAAGTCTCGTTCGGCTCTTGCTTTCAGGACCCACATCTCACGGTTTCTAGCCATTATTCCAGCGTTTGTCTGAGGGTTTTCAGTTTCCCCCGCTTCGTCTTACTCTCCAACCGCCGTTCCTTCGAACCCTTCGTCGGCTTAGTGGCTCTGCGTTTCTTGCGCGGGATAGCCACACTCTGAATGAGCTCGCTCAGTCGAGTGAGCGCATCTTCTCGATTCTGCTCCTGGCTTCGATGCTGCTGGGCTTTGATGGTGATCACGCCCCCCTCTGAAATGCGGTGATCTTTCAATTTCAGCAACTCTTCCTTGTAGAACGAGGGCAATGAGGAGGCGGCAATATCGAACTGCAAATGAATCGCAGACGAGACTTTGTTGACATTCTGCCCGCCGGCACCCTGCGACCGCATCGCATGGATGTCGATCTCAGAATCAAGGATAGAGATTTGTGAGGATATGTGCAGCATTGAGGCTATGTAATTGATTGATCCATTTGCTCTGCAATCATCCGAAGGCGGGTTTACTATGTTGTCAGGACCTTATGTGAATAACTCATCCTCGACCAGTTTTAGGTACTTTTTGACGTAGAACTTGTCTGGTTCCTCACGTGCCGCACGTGACCGAATTCGAAAGTCC
>DATHTZ010000094.1:0-3065 GCA_035462675.1 Nitrospiraceae bacterium
GGTATGAAGTATTCTTTCACGTCGCCCATCTTATTGTTGACCAACACTTTGCGCATGCCCTTCACGAAACCATCGTACGACACTTCGCCATCGATCTCACTGATGACGGCCGTCTCCTTCGGTTTTCTGGCCTCGAACAACTCAGCAACGCGAGGCAGACCGCCCGTAATATCTTTTGTCTTGGTCGTCTCACGTGGAATCTTGGCTAACACATCGCCGGGAGTGACCACTGCGCCTTTTTCAACAAAAATATGTGCCCCAACCGGGAGCAGATAGCGAGCCACGTTTGCCGCCGCAGCAACCTTGGCTGTCTTTCCCCCCTCATCCTTGATCGACACGCGCGGACGCAACGTTGCGCCACTGTGCTCGACGATGACCTTGCGGGAGAGGCCAGTGACTTCATCGAATTCTTCCTTCATGGAGACGCCTTCAATGATATCTCCATACGCCACCTTCCCGCCGACTTCAGTGAGAATGGTCAGTGAGTATGGATCCCATTCAACCAATTTCTGGCCCAGCTCGACGCGACCACCGTTTTTCACCTTGATCTTGGCGCCATAGACGACTCCGTATTTCTCACGCTCACGCCCGGTCTCATCGACAATGGCAATCTTGGCATTCCGATTCATGACGACCCATTCACCCTCTTTATTTTGAACCGCAATTCCGGGGTTAGGGAAGTCGGCATTTTTCTTGGCATCGAAGCTCATGAACTTGATGGTGCCGGCATGCTTGGCTTCAGTCACTGTCTGCTCAACCACTTTGCTCGCCGTTCCACCGATGTGGAACGTCCGCATGGTCAGCTGTGTCCCGGGCTCGCCGATCGACTGGGCCGCAATGACACCGACGGGCTCGCCTTTTTCAACCAGTCGTCCTCGGGCCAAATCGCGCCCATAACAGGATCGACAGACGCCACGACGAGACTGACAGGTCAGCACCGAACGAATCTTGACGTGGTCGACCGCAGCTTCCACGATCGCTTTGGTCCGATCCTCGTCGATCTCCTCATTGAACGACACAATGATCTCACCCGTGACCGGATCGCGAATATCTTCTGCAGCCAACCGTCCCAACACCCGCTCTTCGATCGGCTGAATGATTTCGCCCCCCTCAACCAACGCGCTCACAATAATGCCATCGGTAGTACCGCAGTCGATTTCATTGATAATCACATCCTGTGCGATATCGACCAAGCGGCGCGTGAGATAACCGGAGTTTGCCGTCTTCAACGCCGTGTCGGCCAATCCCTTACGGGCGCCATGCGTTGAAATGAAGTACTGCAACACCGTCAACCCTTCGCGGAAGTTGGCGGTAATCGGAGTTTCAATGATTTCACCGGATGGTTTCGCCATCAAACCGCGCATACCACCCAACTGGCGGATCTGCTGTGAACTCCCTCGAGCGCCAGAGTCTGCCATCATGAAGATCGGGTTGAAGGATTCGGCCTTGTTTGGATCGCCGCCAGCGCCCAACTCCTTCATCATTTCATTGGCGATCTGTTCGGTCACATGCGCCCAGATGTCGATCACCTTGTTATAGCGTTCGCCGTTGGTGATCAACCCTTCGGCATACTGACGTTCGATCTCTGTAACCTCATGCTGGGCCTTCCCCAGCAGTTCTTGTTTCTTAGTCGGGATATGCATGTTATCGATGCAGATCGAAATGCCGGCACGCGTGGCATACTCAAACCCCGTGTCCTTGACCTTATCGAGAAACGTGACGGTCTCACGGTGACCGCACTGGCGATAGACGGTATCGATGAGCTTGGTCATTTCCTTCTTGGTCATAAGCTTATTCGCGTTTGCGAACGACAATCCTGGAGGGAGCACGTCCGACAGAATGACTCGCCCGACTGTTGTTTGAACGAGGCTCCCCTCGATCCGCACCTTGATCCGTGCATGCACGTCCAACTCTCGCGAATCGAACGCAATGCGCACTTCCTCCGGTGAGCCGAACACTTTTCCCTCTCCCTTGCATCCTGCGCGTTCTTTGGTCAACCAATAACAGCCGAGCACCATATCCTGCGACGGCACCGCAATCGGCTTGCCGTTGGCGGGCGAAAGAATGTTATTGATCGACATCAGCAGCACGCGCGCCTCAACCTGTGCTTCGACCGACAGCGGAACGTGGACCGCCATCTGGTCGCCGTCGAAGTCGGCGTTGAACGCGGCACAGACCAGCGGATGCAGCCTGATAGCCTTGCCTTCGACCAACACGGGATCGAACGCCTGGATACCAAGACGGTGCAACGTCGGCGCACGATTCAGCAGCACGGGATGTTCACGAATCACTTCATCAAGTACGTCCCACACTTCCGGCCGTTCTTTTTCGACCAAGCGCTTGGCGCTCTTGATGGTGGTCGCCGCGCCGCGCTCCTCCAGCTTGTGGAAGATAAACGGTTTGAAGAGTTCCAGCGCCATCTTCTTGGGCAGCCCACACTGATGCAACCGAAGCTCCGGCCCCACGACAATGACAGTTCGGCCCGAATAATCAACTCGTTTACCAAGCAGATTTTGGCGAAAACGCCCCTGCTTCCCCTTCAGCATATCGCTCAACGATTTGAGCGGGCGCTTGTTGGGTCCACGAATCGCACGACCCCGGCGGCCGTTATCGAAGAGCGCATCGACCGCTTCCTGCAACATCCGCATTTCGTTTCGGATAATCACGCCCGGCGCTTTTAGCTCAATCAGCCTCTTCAGGCGATTATTCCGATTGATGACACGGCGATACAGATCGTTCAAATCCGACGTCGCAAAACGTCCGCCATCCAACGGCACAAGTGGGCGCAACTCCGGCGGCAGCACCGGGATCACATCCATGATCATCCACTCAGGCATGTTTCCGGACTTGCGGAAGGCCTCGATGACTTTCAGTTGCTTCGCGTATTTCTTCTTGAGCGCTGCGGAGGCCGACGTCTTCGCCTTCGCCTTGATCTCATCCCATTTGGCATTGATGTCGATCTTACGGAGCAACTCTCGAATGGCATCGGCACCGATACCAACTTTGTAGGAACCCGGACTGTAGGCAGATTGGAGCGAGCGAAGCTTTTCCTCTGAGACCAGCTC
>DATHTZ010000095.1:0-12321 GCA_035462675.1 Nitrospiraceae bacterium
CAGGCCCAGGAAGAACTGCATGACATTGGGGTGGATTCCGATCGCTTTCAGTATCGGCGCAACGATGAGCGTCAGGATCAGCGAATAAAACAGGACGGCGTAGCGATGCCCAAGATAGGCTCGCCACCACCCTGAGAGTCCATCCTGATGCACCGAGCCGATTGAGGCCTGTTGCGTCATCCCACCTGTAACCCTGGCTATTTACTCTTTTTCTCCTCGGGCTTCACCGCTGCCTTGAACTCATCCTCGGAAATTTCCTTAACCTCAGACGATTGGAGCGTCACCTCGCTGCCGCTCTTCTCATCCTTAAAGGTAATGGCGCCGGCCTTGGTCTTGTCGATGTCAGTGGTGTAGTAATGCCTGTCGCCTGCCGGATCGTTTACCCGATAATAATTCCCGCCGCAGCCGGCCAGAAGTCCGGCCATTACGCAGATTGTCCAAAGGGATATCGTTGTCGTCTTCATCTGGATCCTCCTTTGTTTACACGTGAGAAATGTCGTCAGTTAGCAGGCTGTCGAAATACTGTGCAGTCTATCTGGTTCATCTGGTTTGTTTAGTTCATCGAGTTGGTCTTGTTCAACCAAATCGACGAGACAGACCGGATAGACCAGACAGACCAAACAACGGTCTTTGTGGCCAGGCTTCCTGTCTGTTTCTGGGGGCCTTATACCACATCGACGGAGAAAACTAACTAGCCTGTTGTCTCCACGGTCCCTTTCCGACGGCTAGGAGCCTGTCCGGCATTGCCATTCGTGACGAGGCGAAGGAGGTGCGGTCAGACGCGAGGCCGCAGGCCCGGAAAAACTGGAGGTGTATTCGCTGGAATACATTGGGGATTTTTTCGGGCCAATCACGACGCAGATGGTCGCGGATCGTTCGCCACAGTAGAACGGTTATGTCGGACAGGCTCCTAAGAAGATTTTGTGCCTGGTGGTATTTCTGTCCGGCTGATTGCCTCATCCCGGTTGATCCATGCCGTGAACAGCGTGTAGGCCACCGCGAGTACCACCGGACCGACAAAGAGCCCGATGATGCCGAAGGCGAGCATCCCCCCGAGCACACCGACAATGATCAGTAGCAGCGGGAGATCCGCCCCTTTCTTAATCAAAATGGGTCGTAAAATATTATCCACAGGGGCGACGAGCAGGGTCCACACGAGCAGCACGGTTCCCCAAGTGGTGTCGCCGGTCCAATAGAGCCACCCAACCGCGCAGAGCAGCACGGGGACCACCCCGACCTGCACGATCGCTAAAATGAACATCAACGCGGTCAACATCACGGCGAACGGCACGCCGACGACCGCCAGACCGATCCCGGCAAGCACGGCATGCACAAACGCCGTCAACACCACCCCCAGCGCGACCCCGTAGATCGCCTGTCCAGCCAGACGGATCGCCTGCTCCCCCTGTTCCCCTGCCAGTCGAGAGCCGAACCGCAGGGCCGTCGCAGCGGCAGACTCTCCCGTGGCATAGAGCACGGCCGAGATGAGCACGGTCAAGACGATTTGGCCAAGCAACATCCCGAGACCCCCGACCTGCTCGGCGACCCATCGCACGACGCCGCCCAGGTATGGTGACAGACGCGTCGCCAGTTCCTCACGACTCAGTGCGGCGATTTGCTGCCACTGCGACGCCGCCCGTGTGCCGACCAGAGGGATCTTTCCCAGCCAGTCGGGAGGGGGAGGGAGTGTCAAAGTGGAGAGCGAGGTCGTCCAAGCGGTAATCTCCTTGAAATTCTCTATGAAGGCGCCGATGGCGAACGAGAACGGCAGCAGGAAGATCGCCAGCAACAGGAGCGTCATCACTGTCACGGCGAGCCAACGCCGGCCCAGCAGCCAACCTTGGAGCATCAAGAGCATAGGCCAGGTGGCGACCACGATCATGGTCGCCCACACGACCGCAGTGAGAAACGGCAAGAGGATCCAGGTAGAGGCCGCGATCAACGCGAACAGGAACACGAGCGCGAGTGTGTCACGGGTAAGATCAAATTGCCGTTCTGCCATGGCTGCCCCCTCTGCGCCCGTTCACCGCCTGGTCGATGATGTACCTGCCACACATATCATTCACCCGATGGATCGCACCGGTCCACATGGCGCTGATGCGAGATACGTGATTCGGGATGCGAGATGCGACTTTCATTCAGTTTCCTCCAGCACCGTATATTGCGCTCCTTCTTCGCGCACGGATTGGTGTTGCGATTCGATGCTCTGGATGAACAGATTCAGTTTGCCGCCCAGCCGGTCCAGTTGATCATGGAGTTGCTTAAACAACGATTCATCTTTCAGTGAACCAGTTTCCTGCAATGTTTCCAGATGGTCGATCGTTTCATCACAGGAAGCATGGGCATACGTTAGAAACCTGATGAAATCCTGTTTGTAGCGACGGCGACCATAGCCCTCGACGATGTTTGACCTGATTGACTTGGAGGACCGGCGAATTTGAGAGCCGTCCTCGTACATCTCGAACTTTGGCAGCAGATCAATGGTCATCCGATGCACGGCGATTGAGACGTCCCTTGCCAGTTGCCACACCTCAAGTTTCTTATAGCTCAATCTTTTCTCCTAAAGACAGATGCGAGATGCGGATATGCGATTCGTGGTTCGTGATGCGGGATTCACAGCGCGCATCTCGTTACTCGCATCCCGAAACTCGCATCCCGTATCTCGAATCACGTATCTCGCACTCCACATCAACCGCCACCCTCCATCAGCTTCTACGTCACCCGTTCACTGCTGAACCCATCCGCCGGTGCGCACACGAGCGCGGCGGCGATGAAGATGTGTCTGCCTGTGGTTTTCATGGTCGTATGCGTTCGGTGACTGATCGGTTTGCTCTGCCGTCACAGCGCTTCGAGAAATTCCTGCCACGGCAGCGCCCGCACGCCGGGAGCGACAGCCGCTGTCGGTGTTCCCGCCTGCGGTGATTGATGGACAAGGAACATCCTCGTGCCGCCCGCCTTTGCGCGCTTTCGTTTCAGCGCCTCAGCCAGCCGTTGCATCGGGGCGGCCATGGCAGGCGTCACCGTGCGCCCAGCCCTGCATTCCACCAGCGCCACCGCACCGGCGCGTCCGGGCACAAGGAAATCCACTTCCAGACCCTGCTCATCGCGAAAATAGTACAACTCACGCCGTCCGCCCGCGTTTACCTGGGCCTTGGCCATCTCCGCCACAATGAAGCCTTCGAACAACGCGCCGCGAAACGGCGACCGGGCGAGTTCTCCTGCCGTATCAATACCCAGCAAATGACAGGCGAGGCCGGCATCGGCAATATATATCTTGGGCGACTTGATGAGGCGTTTGCCGAGGTTCTCGTAAAACGGCGGGACGATCAGAATTTGCGCGGTCGTCTCCAGCACGCCGAGCCACTGGGCAATGGTCGGCACACTGACGCCCAGCGGCGCAGCCAGATCGGTCTTGTTCAATACCTGCCCGTGCCGGCTAGCCAGCAGCGCGAGGAATCTGCGGAACAGCGCAAGATCCTTCACTGCCGTTACGGCCCGGACATCCCGTTCCAAGTAGGTCTGCAAATACGAACTGAACCACAAGCGCGCCGCGGCAGGACGCGCCACCACTTCGGGATACCCGCCGCGCCACAGGCTGACCTCCGGCGTCTCCCGCCACGACAACGGAAGCAGTTGCAGCACCGCAGCCCGGCCCGCCATGGATTCCGTCACACCCCTCATCAGCGGCGACTCCTGCGAACCGGTCAAGAGCCACTGGCCCATGCGCCGAGGCCGGCGGTCGATCCGCGAGCGAACGAAGGCGAATACCTCCGGCACGTTCTGCACCTCATCGAGGATCGCAGGCGTCGGCACGGCGTCGAGGAATCCCTGTGGATCGGCCCGGAGCCGTGCCACCACGTCGGGGTCTTCGAGCAGGAAATAACTCGCCTTGGGAAACAGCCGGCGCAGCAGCAGCGTCTTGCCGGCGCGGCGCGGCCCGGTCAGCACCACGGACGGAAAGCCTTTCGCCGCCCGCAACACCTGCTCCTCCAGTTGACGCCGGATATAGCGCATGAATGAGCATCTTAAACTGCCACTTTATAATTCTCAAGCCCGGGATGACGCGAGCACGGCAGTGAGGAGGTGGTGCCTGCGTGACGCGATACGGGATTTTCAATGCCTGATCCAGGATTCGTGATGCGAGTTCCAGGATGCAGAAACGAGATCCGGTATACGAGATACGCGCTTTTAATCCCAAATTACGTATCTCGCATCACGAACCACGAATCGCATATTCCGTATCTCGCATCCCGGATCCTGGATTGCGTACCCCGCGACTCGCACGGATCTCAAAATCCAGGCACATCGCAATCAGGCCTTGCCGGCTCCCCCGATAATCTTCCCCTCCCACAGCTCCCGCAAAAAGACACGCCACGGCACGATTCTGACGCGCTCATGGATTCTTTCGACCCTTTCGTTGCAGACAAGCAGGGTTGTACGCGGCGCGTATTCATCCCGAAATGCCATCAGCGGCCGCAAGTCCCTGGGGTCAACCCGATTTGTTCCCTTCACTTCGATGGCCACTTCACCGTTGCCCAGAATGAAATCAACCTCCAGGCCGGATTTGGTCCGCCAGAAATTGATGGCGTAATCCAATTCCCGCAGCGACCGGTGCGCCCTGATTTCCATCAAGATGAAATGCTCAAAGGCCTTTCCGAACAATTCGCCTCGCTCCTGCGTCAACTGCCGGTGGGTCAAGGCGCCTGCAACCCCGACATCGAAGAGATAAAACTTTGGCGCCTGACCGATGACCTGCCGACTTTGGCGCTTTTTGAACGGTGAAATCCTGATTCCTAACAGCGTATCTTCCAAAATCTGGTAGTACTCCTTCACCGTTTTGGAATCCACGCCGCACTCCCGCGCGATATTGGAATAGTTCGTCAGTTCGCCGTGAGAGTATCCCATGGCCTCAAAAAATCGGGAAAAGGCCGGGATATTTCGAGTCAGCCCTTCTGCAAACACCTCTTCCTTCAAATAATCGGTCGTATAGGCTTTCAATAATTTGGCGTGCTGATCCTGCAAGTAATGATCAGGAATCAGCCCATGATTCAAGACTCGCAGCAGATTCATCTGCTCCAGTTCGACGCTCACCAGCGGGAACATTTCATATCGCCAGGCCCTGCCGCCCAGCAGGTTAGCCTGTCCTCGTTTCAACTTCCGGGCGCTGGATCCGCACAGAATAAACCGCAGTCCTTTGTTCTCGATCAACCAGTGCACCTCATCCAGAATATGCGGCACCTTTTGCACTTCGTCCAGGATGATCGGCTGCTTCAGGACACCGGCATTCTTCGCCAACAACTGTTCCCGCAGGAGCGCCGGCCTCTTGGAAAACTCCAAGACCAAATCGGTATTGAGAAAATCAAAGACCAGGCTTGCGGGAAACCGTTCTTTCAAATAGGTCGATTTCCCGATTTTTCTGGGCCCCCAAAGAAACGCCGACTGCTTTGGGGGCAGATCAAGCTCAAGCATTCTCCGTATCGGTTCCATATTCGTACAGACATCCTACCTAGATGGCTTTTCTAGGAGTATATTCCGATTTGGTTTTCCCGTCAAAGGCATGATTCCCACCGCCATTTTATTTTAATACCGGTACCGTGATCCCATCACGAAACGGAAGCCGAGAGGCGGGATGCGGGATATGCGATGCGGGATGCGAGATATGGGATACGGGATACGAGTCGCGGGAAACGAAATATCTCGCATCCTGAATCTCGCATCCCACAGCTCTCTTGGTAGCATCTGGCCGCACCGCCACGCCGGAGAGGAAGATGTGGTGCAGTTCATTCGACCGCACCCTGCTCAAGAAGAGAGGGCCGCACCCACCGATGCGGCGGATGCGGCCCTGCTGCGTTGCATCAGCTTCTCAGCCAGTGCGCGTTACTTGTCCGTCGCGCCCTTCGTCACCGCCTCCATCACTTTGTCGAGATTGAAGCTACCAGGCTTTTGACGCGGCGGAAACTCCCGGAAGCTCTGAAGCCACTGGGCGACGTAACCACCCGCGGGCGCAAACGCGAACATGCGCTCGGCCCACCAGCGTTGATAGCCCATGGTCATTTCCTGTTCGGCCAGCTCAAACGGGTCCATGCGGAGATTGGTGAGCGAGGGGGCGCGCAGCTCCTCGAAGGGATGCGTCCAGACATGCATGCCCCGGGCGTTCTGCCTCAAGAAGGTGACCTTCCAGTTGTTGAAACGCAGCGCGGCTACACTGCCGTCGTCGGTCCAGTAGAGAAACTCCTGCCTGGGCCATGGCCCCTCGCCCTTGAGCGCGGGCAGCAGGTTGTAGCCGTCGAGATGCACTTTAAAGGTCGTGTCGCTGACTTTTCTGCCCTTCAGCAGATCCTCTTTAACGGTCGTGTCGCCGGCGGCGGCGAGGAGTGTCGTCAGCATGTCTTCATGAGCGCCGATGTCGTTGATGACCGTACCGGGCTTGATGACCCCTGGCCAGCGGATGACGGTTGGCACCCGATAGCCGCCCTCCCAATTCGTGTTCTTTTCACCGCGGAACATCGTCGTGCCGCCATCAGGCCAGGTGAACGCCTCCGCGCCGTTGTCGGTTGAGTACATCACGATCGTGTTGTCCTCGATCCCCAGTTCCTTGAGCTTATCAAGCAGCTGGCCCACCATCGCGTCGTGCTCAACCATGCCGTCGGCATAGATGCCAAGCCCGGTCTTGCCCTCCGATGCGGGCTTGAGGTGCGTGAAGACATGCATGCGGGTGGAGTTCCACCAGACGAAGAACGGCTTACCGTCCTTGTGCGCCTTGTCCATAAAGTCCAGCGAGCCCTTGGTGATTTCCTCGTCGATCGTCTCCATGCGCTTCTTGGGAAGCGGACCCGTGTCTTCGCACTTCTGCTTACCGACTTTGCCGAAACGCGGATCCACGGTGGGATCGTCTTTGTCAGTAGCAAAGCAATGGTATACGCCGCGCGGACCGAACCTCGCTTTGAACCCAGGGGCCTTAGGATAGTCCGGGTTCTCGGGCTCCTCCTCCGCGTTCAGGTGGTAGAAGTTGCCGAAGAATTCGTCGAAGCCGTGAACCGTCGGGAAAAACTCATTGCGGTCGCCGAGGTGGTTCTTCCCAAACTGGCCGGTGGTATACCCACGAACCTTCAGCAAGTCGGCGATTGTCGGGTCCTCCTTCTGCAGACCCTCGGGCGCGCTCGGCAGGCCGACCTTGGTCAGGCCGGTTCGAATAGGCGACTGCCCGGTGATGAATGCGGCGCGGCCGGCAGTGCAGCTCTGCTGGCCGTACCAGTCTGTGAACAGCGCGCCTTCCTTCGCAATGCGATCGATGTTCGGCGTCTTATAGCCCATCATGCCCTGGTTGTAGGCGCTGATGTTGAAGCCGCCGATATCATCGCCCCAGACGACGAGGATGTTGGGCTTTTTGTCCGCAGCGACTGCAGGGAGCGCGCCGGTAACCAGTAGGATCGCCCCCACGAGGACGGACCATTGAAGGGCACGATTCATGCTTTCTCCTCTATTGATTTGCATCTATACTTCTTGACGCAACGCATGCTCACCCGTCGGTGAACGTCACTTCGAACGATCCGCTATTCCTTCGGCATCTCGCACGTGGCGTCGCCCCGCATCATGCAGGCCCTCCAGGCAAACTTCTTGGCCCAATAAGTATAGGCCTCTTCGACATCGCCCCAGCGGGTCAACGACTTCCAGAAATATTTGCCCCCTCCCCGACGATCAACTGCGGCACCCAACACTTCACCGGTCTGGCTGTCGGTCGCTTCCGCTTCAATTGACGCCTTGCCGACAAACGATTCTGTCCCGCCGATATACTTCTTCCCTTTGGATAACACATAGGCCATCGGGTACGCGGCGGTGATGTTATCCAGCACCGGAATGTTCTTGCCAGATTCGGTAATGCCCACGCGGAGTCGCATCACGTCAGGCCCTGGCTCTCGCACCATCTGATAGTTCTTGCGGAGTTCTTCATCGAGCTTTGACCAGAGGAATTGAGACAGGAAGTCGGCATCCTCCTTCTCCATATCCTTTGCATCAGACTTTTCTCCTCGCCAGACCTGCACCGGCTCCAGCCACACCTTCGTGTAGGATTTGAACTTGGCCTTATCCGACGTGAAATACGCCAGCGTGGCTTCGGTGTCGTCCGCCGCTGGGTGGAGCTTTGAATAGTCTTTCAGAAACCCGGATGGCTCTGCCTTGCCGTATCCCCCCGCCTGCTGCGAGTGGGCACAGGCCGCAAGCAGCATCGCGCACATACCGCCCAACATCAGCCGTTGTATAACCATTTGAGCAACCGTCCTTTCCTCTTGATGTAGTATCTCTAAAACCCCAAATTCATTCCGTCGGTCATTACGCTTTCGGCTCCACGCAATCCATGCCCCCTCGAGATTGGCATAAGCGATAGCGGATCTTTTCGGCCCAGAAACGGAACGATTCTTCGGCGTCGTTCCAGGAGGACCAGGACCCACCGATACTCTTCGTACCGCCCCGGCGATCGACTGCTTCCGCGAGAACAGTTCCAGTGGCAGTATCGGTTATCCTCATTTCTGCGCTCGCACTGCCCGCGAATGCTGCCACGCCGGTGGCCATGCTCTTCGGAGTCAACAGCAATTTCGCCGGCAAATAGATGCTCGTGACAAAATCCATAAAGGGATTGGAAGATGCGGCTTCGGTAATGGCCACTTGGATGCGCATCACGTCCGGACCAGGGGTACTCGTCATCACGTAATCTTGTTTGAGCTGTTCGTTCAACTTCGACCAGAGCAACGTCGCCAGCCGTTGCCGATCTTCGACCGCCACGTCCTTGAGCTGTGAGTCTTTCTGATTCATCCAGACAGTCACTGGATCCAGCCACACTTTCTTATATTTTCGCCAATCGGCGGCAGGATTCTGATAGACCAACAAGGCCTGGCCCTCCGCCCCTTGCGACATGAAGCTGCCTCTTTGGCCTTCCTTCAGCCTGGAATAGTCACCAAGAAAGCCTGATTTTTCTACCGACTTGGCCTCTTGTGTCGAGGCGCAGCCAGTCACAACAAGCACGAGTCCTAGAATCGCTCCGATCATCTGACGCATATCTACCTCCACTAGTTTTCTTAGTAACTCAGGATGCAATGGTTGTATATGTCGGCATCTTAGATATCTTGAACAAACAATGCAAAAGGTTTTTTCCCAGTCTCCACCGGCAGTAGCGGCCCAGTTTGAGAATTCAGCCACGGATTCAATTGAAAGATGTTCCTCTTGATCACTTTCTGTTTGGCACAAATGCCACTGTATTATTTCAAATCGCCCCACTCCCCTACCCCACGGGCCTTTACCTTGAAAGAACGACACCCGTTCTGTAGTATTCGCCCCCATTGTACTGGCGCATGGAATTCGCTGCCGCACCTGCTCCGACTATTGAATGTAACGCAGTGCTCTCTGCCATTTGCCTCATGGACACTCTTGATGCACCAGCATTTTCTCAAAACGTTTCTCCCTGTCTGCCTGCTCCTGACATTCCTCACGGCCACTCCCCTTCCGGTTCAGGCTGCCGTCGTCGTGCTCAAGAACGGCGATCGGATCACCGGCCGGATCGTGAAAATGGAGTCCAAGCGGCTCGAGGTCGATGTGTCGTTTGCTGATATCATCAAGATCAAATGGGAAGACGTCCAGAGCATTACGAGCGAACATCCCATGTCGATCAAGCTGTATGGTGAGGTCGACATACCCGAGGACGCAGGAGAACGGAGGCTCGACCGACTCATCGTCCGTACGCTCGGAGACGGTGGGCCGATCAGGCTTGAAGATGTGCGCGCGATCAATTACGCTGAGAAGGATTATCGCGGCTATATCAGCGCCGGCGGCAATCAAACCTCCGGCAATACAAAAACCGAGGCGCTGAATTTCTCCGGGAATCTCAACTATCGGAAACTCGAACATCGCTATATCCTGGACGGAAAATATAATCGCGCGCAAGCTGACGGAGAGGATACGGCCAATAACGCTGCCATTAACGTCAAATACAACTACTTTCTGACGCCTCGGGTCTACGTGGGCGGGTTCAACCTCGTCGAAACGGACCAGTTCCAGAATCTCACCATGCGCAACACCGGCGGCCTTCTCCTGGGCTACGACATCCTCGACCGAGAACACCACAATCTAACCATAGCCGCCGGCCCGGCGGCCGTGTATCAGGATTTCACGACGGAGCCGGCAACCGTCGCACCCTCGGCGTACGGAACCCTGCGATATGAATTCATGTTCCGGGGCGATGATGTGGTCATCTTCCACAGAAGCCAGGTATTTAAGGACCTGGGACATGGGTCGGCGACCCGCGTGAATGCCGACGAGGGGATCCGGGTGAAAATCTCCCAAAACTGGCGGGTGAACTTTGAATACGATATCCGTTACAACTCGTTACCGGTCTCCGGTCGCAAGACGGTCGATACCAATATTATTTTTGGATTCAGCTATGACATTAAACCATAGACTAGGCGCCCCTCTTCAGACTCACGTTGGCAACCGGATTTTTGACCGCTTGAGCCAGAACCTCCAAACAGCAGTTGGTCTTCCCTCAAACATGCGGAGAAGATTTTCTCTGGTTTCTCATCTTCCTTCCCATGCTACAATTGGCCGTCGACTAGTGACCTGGAATAATGGAAGCGAACTAGACAGGATGAAGGCGCCGGAGGAAGGGCGCGGGCCGATCAATCGATGTTCCGGCACTGAGAATCAGTCTCTGTAGGGTTCGGCAACCATCTCTGTATCGAGCTGGGGTTCCTGAAGGAGCGGGAAGCCAAGCGCGAGACCGGCCCAGCGCTCGTCAAGAAAGGAGGTCAGGCAATGGGGAAAAGTCCAGAAGTGGTTCTTAGGCTCATTGAACAAAACCACGTGGCAATTAGAAAACTGGGTGTGCATCGGTTAGGCCTGATCGGGTCCTGTGCGCGTGGCGAGGCCACGGCGGAAAGCGATCTCGATTTTGTCGTCGAATTTTCAGACAAGTCCTTCGACGCGTACATGGATCTCAAGAGCTTTCTCGAAGACCTGTTCCGGTCTCGCGTGGACCTGGTCACTATGAGCTCGATTAAGCCGCGACTCCTGCCGATCATTCAACGAGAAACCGTCTATGCCTCGGGATTCTAGGGTCTACCTGGATGACATTCTCGATGCCACTCGAAAGATTACGGTGTATACCGGTAGTCTTTCCAAAGCCGCATTCCTTGAGGACGAGAAAACGTTAGATGCGGTCGTCCGAAATCTTGAGGTCATTGGTGAGGCCGTCAAGAAGCTCCCAGAGAATCTTCGCGCGAAGCACTCAGCGGTGGAATGGAAGAAAATAGCTGGTCTTCGAGATATTCTAATTCATGAGTACTTCGGTCTCGATGCGGAGATCGTTGGGGACATCGTGCAGAACAAAGTGCCTGCGCTCGATCGAGAGGTTCGAACGATGCTGAACGAATAACCTACGCCGTTCTCATGTGAGAAAGTCACTCCGAAGCCTGTTGATCGTGCCAACCCCTCCTTCCTTAAGATCCAATCCGGGTCCGGGTCAGGCTCAGACCGCACCACTTTGGCGTAATACCCGAATTGCGCTTTGAACGGCTGGTTGTCGATAAAAATCCTTTTCCGACACCGTCCCCCCTCGCCTCGCGGCTCCATCTACTTGCCTTCGCAGAGAGCCACGGTTTCAATCCGTAGGTGAACGCGGGAGGGAGACCCTCCATCGCCTTGCCAGGAGGCGCTTTCAGGCCGAAGTACAGATCGATTGAGCCTTCGTCGTGGGCTTTCAGTTTCTGAAGTTCGGATTGATCTCGGTCACGCCTCAAACCCGTAAACGATTACGGCCGCAACTTGTGACCGGGCATCGTCAGGGGGCAAACGGCCGAGTCGCTATAGGATCACGTTGATTCGGAATCCGGCAATGTATGCGTCATGGGTGGCGATTCGGCGCATCCCTGGTTGGATATATTGAACGTCGGGCGTGACGGTGAGCCACGGCGTCACCTGGAAGTTGTAAAACGCTTCCACCCCGGTGCCGTTGTGCGGGTCGAATACGGCGCGGGGGATGACGCCGAACTCGTTGCTGGCGCCAACGTAGTACCAGGCGATGCCCCAGGTGTCATTGCGACCGGATCGCAAGAGGCTGTCGCCGCCGATACCGGCACTGACAAAGTACCTGACCGGCGTCGGATTCCCGTCGCTGAGCGATGCCCGACTAAAAAGCCCCCAGCCACGCCGCGGCTCGCCCGAATACATCTTCAGGTACTGATCGAAGCCATAGTAAATCGTGTACGAGTTCCAGAGTGTGGGAGACCCGGGCGTCGTCGGTTCTGGATACACGCCTGGCGGAGGCTCGTTGAAGCT
>DATHTZ010000096.1:0-10694 GCA_035462675.1 Nitrospiraceae bacterium
CATTCGAATCAGCAACCCCTAGAAAGCGGATGGGCCGATTGCCTTGCAGGTGATCGGGGGTAATGATGTAGGTGCCGTAAACGCTAGTAGTCCAAATGCTCTTGGCCGCCTGTTCATTCCCGCCGGAAAACGCGTAGGCGAGTCCTCCGACAATGCCTCCGCTGATGGCAAATGCCGCTTTCAGCGGAAAGTACAACAAGGTGGAGAAGCCGGCAGCAACCTGCATGCCCGCGCTTGTCGTGTCTCCACCATCGGTGCGTTCGCTTGACTGAGGAGCCGAGCTTGCTTGACCCCACACTGATGGAGCTATTGTGACGGTGCACAGAGCCAGGAGCAGGAAGACCGTCACCAGTTTGAAGATGGACGCCTCACGGGGGCGATTGGATAAAGATGCATATGTATTCACAGATTCTCCTCCTTCTTCGACAGAACGAACTGAGCGGCAGTGGTTAACTCCAGGGTGCTCCCCCACGATTCAGTGGTAGTGCGGTTATAACAAATTCACCTCTGAATGCAAACCCCCTGCCGCGATCGCACGGAGTATCTTTTTTATGGAGCGGTCACGTCTTTCAGAACGAGGTCAAGTTCAGATGCAACGTACGACGTGATGAAGTTCGTCCGCTTGATCACGGCGTCTCTGACCTCAGCGATCCCTGTGTTGTCTGCGAGACATTGGTTCTCTTGAGTGATGCCGGCTTGCAATGCCAGGTCCAGCTTGCACCAACAGACTGCTTGGATAAACAGTTCGTGCGCTCGCTCCTGATGAGAGAGACGATCTTCATCTGCGAGATCGACTAGGGCCAAAGTCAACCAACGGGGAAAATCGATGTCGGTGCTGAGCCGATCGATTTGACTCTGAGTGAGAACCACGGACACCTGGATTCCGCCCTTCCAACTCCGTTTCTTAACGTTAAAGACACAAGAGCAGGTGAAGGGTCTTCCCTCCACCAGCTGCGGTCCGACAAACAGGGTCACGCGGAACTGGGAGAGTTCTGGTGCATGCTCAACTGCCATGGTGCGCATTGTAGCATGACTACCGATCTCAATGGCCGTCTCATTGACGGCTTGGCAGTGCGACGATAAGATGCCCTTTACCATGACCACGGCCATCTATCAGCGTGTCAGCGAAATTCAGCAGGCTCTGCGTGATGCTGAGATCGACGGCTGGCTTTTTTATGATTTCCGCGGGAGCGACCCCCTTGCCTATCGCATACTCCAGCTCGATCCTACCGTCCATGTGACGCGTCGATGGTACTACTGGATTCCGGCGGAGGGGGTTCCTGTCAAGCTGCTCCATCGCATCGAGCCGCATGTGCTGGATGCATTGCCGGGACAGGCCGACTGCTATGTATCGTGGGAGCAGCAGCGGCAGATCCTTGCGCGCCTGCTCGCCGGTGGTCTCCGTGTCGCGATGCAGTATTCCTCTCTGAATGCGGTGCCCTATGTGTCGCGCGTGGATGCCGGTACGATTGAATTGGTCAGAAGTTACAATGTCGAGGTGGTGAGTTCAGCGGATTTGATTCAGACGTTTGAAGCGCGTTGGACGGACCGTCAACTCGAATCGCATCAGTTTGCCGCCGCGGTGCTGCGGCGTATCGTCGATCAGACATTTAGTGCTGTGCAAGAGGCGATCACGCAAGGGCGGGGTCTTACAGAATATGGATTGCAGCAGTTTATTTTGGCTCGCATACGCGAGGCGGGGATGGTGACGTCGAGTGCGCCGATCGCCGCCGTCAATGCCCACAGTGCCGATCCCCATTATGGTCCGACAGAGACAGGGTCAGCCGAAGTCACCCGCGATGCGTTGCTCTTGATCGATCTCTGGGCCAAACGAACGGAGCCCGGCTCAGTCTATGCCGATATTACTTGGACTGGCTATGTCGGCCGGACCGTTCCGGTGAAACACCGCGAGATTTTCGACGTGGTCCGCCGTGGGCGGGATGCGGCCCTGGCCTTCGTCAGGACAGAAACCGCTGCAGGCCATCGCCCATTCGGTTGGGAAGTCGATGACGCCTGCCGACAGGTCATTCAGCATAGCGGCTACGGCGACCAATTCGTCCATCGCACAGGCCATTCGATCGGCGAAGAAGTTCATGGCAACGGCGCCAACATCGATGGCTTGGAAACGCAGGACACTCGCCGTCTGATGCCGAGGACCTGCTTTTCTATTGAGCCAGGAATTTACCTGCCTGGCGAGTTTGGGATCAGGAGTGAACTGGACGTGTACCTCGCCGAGCGCGAGGCGTTGGTGTTCGGATTACCGTTACAAAGCGAGATCGTCCCGCTCTTCTAGCAGGGTGCTGAAAAAGGCCGCCAGCGGCGTTCTCACCTCGAAAGCATCCTCAACGTAGCCCAGAGGCTACGCCTCCGGTGCTTTCATCGGCTGCGGCCTTGCTGGGGACGAGGCGCGTCTCGGCGCGCCAGGGTTGGGAGGGTGAGAAGTCTGGCCTTTTTGAGCACCCTGTTTAGAGTACTCTTTCCCATCCTTGACAGTGCCTCCTGGTGGCCTATAGAGTTGAGTGACCTCTCAGTGAGGCGAGGCCCGCGAAAGGTTCTAGTTCAGGCTCATAGGGATAAGGACTCGCGCCATGTTCGGCACAATGGGGATCTCGGAACTCATCATTATCCTCGTGATTGTCCTCATCATTTTCGGGGCAGGAAAGCTCCCACAGATCGGTGAAGGGGTCGGCAAAGCGCTCAGAGGGTTCAAAAAAGAAGTCAACGAGATCCCCTCCCCGGATGCGGTACCGCCCGAAGCGAATCAATCGGCATCCCTGCAGACTCAATCAACGTCCCAGCCGGCACCGGCGATGACGCCGGGACAGACTCTCGCCGCTCCGAAGCCCACGGCGCCCTATACGCCTGGGCCGGAACTCACTCCCGGGACTACCGCCGCGTTGATGCACAACATGGCTGCTACACCCCATCCGGCTCGACCATTGACCTCCTCGGCAGCCCAATCAGTCTCAGCCCAATCGACGGGGCAGGGCCAGCAGCCCCCGACGATGGAAGAACGAGCGGCTGCTCCCACGCCGGTCATGCGGGCGCAGTACCCGCCTCTTCCGGCCGGCGCCCAAGCCAAACCAGAAGCTAAACGCCCGTCGGCCATTGTGAACAAAGATGCTGTGGCCCGCGTACAAGCGCAGCAGGCGTCGATGAAGGCGAGGGCTGCGCAGCCGACCGACATTTCTTCTGGGGACATGCAAAGTTTGGGAGAAGGGCTAGGAGATGCGTTGCGGACGTTCAAGCAGGCCGTTGCCGATGTCCGCAATTCTGTCGATCCCGAGATACGGACAATCCAAGCTGAGATGGATTCTGCCCAGAAGGAATTCCAGCAATCTATCGAAGCAGCCAAAGAACTGCCTACCTTGCACGAAGAGCCTCCTAAGCACACGTGAGCTGGGGTGCGGTCTTCATCAGCCTGCCCAATGCCGGCACCTTGCTCTGTCGCACTTCTTCTCGCGCCATCGTGTGCGCAGTCGCCCTATCAGCCCTCTGTCTCGCCGGTTGTGGTCAAGATTCTCCATCTTCCTCCAGGGAGCGTACGGTGTCGCTCTTGTTGGAGTTACTCCATGATGAGGGGCCAGAAATGCGGCGAACGGCTGCAGAATCTCTGGGCAAGATCGGTGACCCACGAGCTGTGGATTCCATTCTCCCCCTCAAGCACGATCCGGCAGCAATGGTTCGTGAAGCGTCGGTGCTGGCGATGGGGCGCTTGAAACCCATAGCGAGTGATGGAGTGGCTGCCCTATTGACGCAAGCGCTGGAGGACCCTGTCGAATCGGTTCGGCAGGCAGCGGTGGTGGCGATCGGCGAGATCGAACCAGGTCCTGGATTACTACAGTCTGTCGTGGGGTTACTGCGATCTTCGGATGCAACCATCAGGCGAGCGGCGGTGCAGGCATTACTGCAAGTCGACTCAAGCCAATCGATTCCTGTGCTTGTTGCAGCAGGAGGTGACTCTGATGCGGAGGTTCGTCAGGGGATTGTGGCGGTGGTTGGTGAATGGGGAGGGGGAACGAACGTCCCTTGGATCAGAGAACGTTTAGTTCAAGATCCTTCGCCCGGGGTGCGAGCAGAAGCAGCCTATCGTCTGGGAATGCTCAGTGACCCTGCGGCAAAGGCCGCGCTCAACACGACGATTGTGAAGGATCCAGACAGTGGGGTGCGCCGCTGGGCAAAACGGGGAATGTAACCCACATCATACCTATCCGGTTCACTCCACAATCTCTGACCGACTAGGGTGCCATAAGTCGTCGTTCCTAACGAAGGATGGATTTTCGCGCAGCAAGGGAGCCAACCGGATAAGCATGATGCGGGTTAATCCACGCGTGAACGATTCAATGCCCCCACAAGTTTTATCAACTCTTTGCGGGCCGTTTCATCGATGTTGGTAAATTGGACGCCCATCCCGGGGAAGAGCAGATGCCGTTCAGGTTTGTTGCGGGTCCAAGCGACTTTTGCCTTGGCCTTGTGTTTTTCCAAAGGACGATCGGGCAGTGCAAACTCGATGGACAGCTCGGTGCCAGGAGCCAGCGGGGCGCTGCTTTCGATGAACAAGCCGCCTGGGCCGATACCACCGGTTAAGCTGTCGAACTGTCTGCCTTCCGGAGTCGTGTAGCGAACCTTCATGGCGAGAGGGGCTCTCGGGTGAGAGCGTGCATGGGCGAATCGCACGTCATCGTCGCTGGCAAGAATTTGCTCAATGACCGCTCCCCACGACAGGATGCCGAGCAGTTCTCCCGTGGCGCCATGAAGTGTGATCCCCTCCTGGTCGGCATTCATCTCAAGGACTTTTCCCTGATGCCCTTCCGTCGTGGTCACAGGAAATCTCATAGCCAAGTCCTTCTGTCGAACGCAGGACGATTCTCTTGTTGTTGGAATATCACTAGGGCGACTGTCAGACGGTCTGGACGGACTTGACCAGTTCGAGTACTCGGTTGCGGATATCGGGGTTAATCTCCGTAAAGCGCACTCCCATGCCAGGGCTGAATGTATATTGGTCTGCTTTAGGGCAGACCCAGGCGACGAGACCCTTTGCCGGCAACCATTCTGACGGCTGTTCTGGTAGCGAAAATTCGAGGACAAGTTTAGTGCCGACCGGTAGAGGTTTCAGGCTTTCGATAAAGAGCCCGCCTCCGCCGATGCCGCTTGCGCGACTTTCAAACTGTTGACCTTCCGGGGCCATGTATTTGACGCCAAATGTGATTGTCACGCGTGGCTCATTCCTGGCCTCTCGGCTCGCTTGGGGTTTACGATAGGCCAGGATCTGGTCGATGATAAAGTCCCAGGACAGGCTGCCCATGGGTTCGCCGTTGATCCCCAGAAGGGTGATCACTTCACGGGCTGCGTCAAGGTCGAAGGCTTTGCCTTTGTGTCGCAGGCTTGAAGACACGGGATATTTCACACGCCCTCCACGTTCGATCTGTAACGCAAGTATAGCGCAGCATTTCATCTTGTCGAGAAAAAGCGTAGAGTTATCAGCGTCGTCACAAGCTAGAGAGAACAAAGGGGCAGCGAATATTCGAGAAGGGAAGATGGAAAGGAATAACCAGGCCAGGATGACCCTGGCCTGGAGAATTCTGAGCAGACGTCATCAGGGCAGAAAAATCTATACTTATAACGACTTAGGCGGTCTTCACGTCCTTGTCCTGTTCGAATATTCGGATGGGAGCGTGCTTGCCGAGTATGGCATCCTCGGTGATGAGGACTTCCTTAATTTGCTTCTGAGAAGGAGCATCATACATCACGTCCAGCATGACATCTTCAAGGATGGCACGCAATCCCCGAGCGCCGGTTTTCTGATGAAACGCTTTCCGTGCGATCGCCCCGAGTGCGCCATCCGTGAATTTGAGCTTCACCCTCTCAAATGAGAGCAATTTTTCATACTGTTTTGTGAGCGCATTTCTCGGCTCGGTCAAGATTCGAATGAGGGCGCGTTCATCCAGCTAATCCAAGGTGGCGACGACCGGCAACCGACCGACGAATTCCGGAATCAAGCCGTACTTGAGGAAGTCTTCCGGTTGAACTTTGGCAAACAGTTCGCCAAGTCGCACTTCGCTTCGTCCGCGAATTTCAGCTCCAAATCCCATCGCCTTCCGATTAAGGCGTTGTTCGATAATGTGTTCGAGCCCGACGAACGCTCCGCCGCAGATGAATAGGATGTTGCTCGTATTGACTTGAATGAACTCTTGGTGCGGATGCTTGCGCCCGCCTTGAGGCGGTACGTTGGCGACGGTCCCCTCGATGAGCTTGAGCAGCGCCTGTTGTACCCCTTCACCCGAGACGTCTCGGGTGATGGACGGACTGTCGCTCTTGCGGCTGATCTTGTCGATTTCATCGATGTAGACAATGCCCCGCTCGGCCCGTTCCACATCGTAGTCCGCTGCTTGCAGGAGCTTGAGGATGATGTTTTCGACGTCTTCGCCGACGTACCCTGCCTCCGTGAGGGTGGTTGCATCGGCCAGCGTGAAGGGGACGTCCAAATACTTCGCGAGGGTCTGGGCCAATAGCGTTTTCCCCGTGCCTGTAGGTCCAAGCATGAGGATGTTGCCCTTCTGGAGTTGCACCTCGTCAACGTCTTTGTCCTTGGACGAGATTCGCTTGTAGTGGTTATGCACGGCCACTGAAAGAATTTTCTTCGCCCGCTCCTGCCCCACGACGTATTGATCCAAGTGGTGTTTGATTTCCACCGGCTTTTTGAGTTTCGACGAAATCTCTTCTTTGGCCTCTTCCCAATCTTCGGCAATGATATCGTTACAGAGATTGACGCATTCGTCGCAGATGTAGACGGTGGGCCCGGCAATCAATTTACGAACTTCGTCGCGACTCTTTCCACAGAACGAGCAGCGGAGATGTCGATCCATCTTATCCGGCTTCGCCATGAGTCCTCCTCTGTTACTTGTCCTTGGCCGCGTCTTTTCCTGCGTCGCCACTGACGGCCTTGAGGAGCTTCGGTGGCCGTGTAATGACTTCGTCGATGAGACCGTACCGTTTGGCTTCTTCTGCCGACATGAAGTAGTCCCGTTCGGTATCCAGGGATATTTTTTCCAAAGGCTGGCCGGTATGTTTGGCCATGATTTCGTTGAGTCGTTCGCGGATTTTCAAGATCTCTCTGGCATGAATGTCGATCTCAGTGGCTTGCCCCTGAAACCCTCCCATGGGCTGGTGAATCATGACCCTCGCATTCGGCAGGGCGAATCGCTTCCCTTTGGTCCCGGCGGTGAGCAAGAAAGCCCCCATGCTGGCGGCCTGGCCCAGGCAGATGGTATTAATCGGGGGTTTCACATACTGCATGGTGTCATAAATCCCTAACCCTGCCGTGACGCTTCCCCCGGGGGAATTGACGTAGAGATTGATGTCCTTTTCAGGGTCCTCCGCTTCGAGGAACAAGAGCTGGGCAATAATCAGGTTGGCAAAGATGTCGTCGATCGGCGCGCCAAGGAAGATGATCCGGTCTTTCAGGAGTCGGGAATAGATGTCGTAGGCGCGTTCGCCTCGGTTAGTCGTTTCGATAACAATGGGAACAAGCATGCCCGTCGTATCCTTTCTGCTAGCAGGGTACCGAAAAAGTCGCCCTTCTCACCCGCCCAACCCTGGTGGCTACTTCACCCGCCCACCCCTGAGTCTGCCAAGACAGCCTCATCACCCAGGGACGCACCTTTCACAAGCTTCGTTCTCGACATCCGTGAAGCGTCATACGTTTCCGGATTCATTCGGACGTTTCACATTTTACATTTCACCTTTCACGAATGACAAGGCAAGCCCGCACCGCTCGGCGCTATCCCTGAATCACCGCATTGCGGTACACGAAATCCAAGGCTTTATCCACCAAAATCCTGGTGCGTAAATCATCGATGGACTCTTGTCCTCCGGTTTTGATCATCTTGACGAGATCGGCAGCCGGCATTTTGAGCTCCGACGCCAACCGCACGATTTCGGAATTGAAATCGTCCTGTGTGACCGTCAGTCCTTCTTTTTCTGCGATCGCCTCTAACACGAGACTGACCTTCACGCGGCGCGCCGCTTCGTCTCGATGTTCTTGGCGAAGCTTTGTGAGATCCTCTGTGCCAGGCGATTCCTGGGCGCCACCCTTCCGCTGCTGTTGTTGCTGCATGTGCTGGCGGATGATGGCCTCCAGCTCACGCTCCACGAGGGTTTCAGGGAGGTCGAAGTGATGGGTGTCCATGAGCCGTTTGACGATCGTATCTTTATAGGTGTCTTCGATCTCGCGCTTCAGTGCCTGTTCCATCCCGTCTCGCAGTTTGTCTTTGATTTCCTGGAGCGAAGTATAGGAACCACAATCTTTGGCAAATTCATCGTCCAAGGCCGGCAGCTTCTTTTCTTTGACGGATTTGATCATCAGCGTAAACAGGACTGTCTTGCCGGCAACGCGAGGATCGGGATGGCTGGCTGGGTATGGCTGGGAAATTTCGAGCGCGTCGCCCTCTTTCTTCCCCCCGACATGCGAGTCAATTTCCAAGCCCAAGACAGACGCATGTGATCCAACTTTGTGGAGTTGACCTTCCTTCTTCGTTCCTTCAAGTGGTGCCCCACCGAGCGTGCCTTGCAGATCCAACACGATATAGTCACCGTCTACGATGGCATGGCCAGACGGTACTGCCTCCAGGCGAGCCTGTTGTTCACGCAAGACCTCAAGGCCTCGGTCAAGCTGTTCGTCGGTGACGGTGCGCTTGTCGGGTTTGAGTGAGATCGGACTCGGCGCTTTATAGTCCCGCAACTCGATGTTCGGCTTGATCTCGACGGTCGCGGTAAATGTAAAGGGTTCGTTCTTCTTAATCTTGACTCGGTCCAGCGGGGGGATTTCAACGTGGACCGGTACAATTCCCGCTTGGCGGAGGGCCTTCTCGTAGAAGTCCGGCACGAGGTTTCGGATTACATCCTCTTCCACGGTTTTGGCATAGCGTTTTTCCAGCAGGGCCAAGGGTACTTTGCCGGGGCGAAACCCTGGAATATTGACCTGACGGTTCAGCTCGACATAGGCGCGGGCAAACCGTTGCGTAACTTCCTCTGCCGGCACCTCAATCTTGAGGGCGCGTTTCATCGGTCCGAGTTCAGTCACTTCCATTTTCATAGTTAGTGCGCACCCTTGTTCCACATGATAAGCCTTGTGCGGGCTCCGAGTTGTCGCCGGCTGTCCGGCCGTGACCTGGTGCGAGAGGGGGGACTTGAACCCCCACGGTTACCCACGAGATCCTAAGTCTCGCGCGTCTGCCAGTTCCGCCACTCTCGCAGGGTGGGGTATACAGGAGCCGACTTCTGCACGATGAGCACACAAACGAAAAGACAGGTTCCTGTCGGTATTTTGTACCGTTGGATGTATCCCACTGTCAACCCTTACTCCTGCGGGGTGGAAGTGTGTTCACTTGCGTACCTTTTGCCCGCATTATTCATGATGGTTAATGGCGAAATCACATGGACGCCAGGTGAAGGGCAAGAGGCATGAGGTGAGAAGGAAGCCCTTCTTGCTGGTCACCCCTAGCACCCCGTACCTCTTGTCTGAACATCGGCGATTACAGAAGAAGTCTTTGTGAATTATGCGGGCGAAGTGAATCTCAGCCTTCACTGAGGAGTATAATCAGGCAACACATGTGACTCATCGTCCGCGTACCAATAAGGAGGTGCACGATGCGCATTGCCCTGCTGCTCTCGAGTCTGGTTTTTAGCATTGTGGCACTTTCTTCTCCTCCCTCATGGGCCTACCGGGACCATTTCACGCCGGAGCAGAAAGCGCTGCTGGAGAAGATTCAGACTGTGCGCATCGAGGCGATTGCACTCACAGACAAGGGAACTGTTGACGCGGCGCCGATAGCCGAGCTTATCGCTCGCCGGATGGGCGAATTGGGATACAGAGTCGTGGGCGACGCCGGTATACCGCATGATGTGGTGATCAAAGTCAAATGTGAACAGCGAAAAACATGGGAAGGCACCACTGCCGCAGGAGGCGATGCGGATTTGCCCGATGCCCCGTCTCGGCTGTGGAAAGGCCCCGCCTGTCAGATGATGTATTTCCTGGGTAATATGAAGGTCAAATGGCAGAAAGAGGTTCGAACCGAGTTTGACGATGCGGGACAAGCCGCGCAATCGGCCAAGGCAGGAGATCCGGGAACCTATGCCATGGGCAAGTTGAGGGATGTGCTCGAGGTCTACGAGTTCCCCTTATTGCTGGCTGCCGAATGGGGTCAGCCGGAGCGCCTGTTGAAGTTGCTCGATCGATCCGATACGCCGCAGGCCCGAAAGATCAAAATTCTTTCTCTCTTAGATGAGATGCAAGCCGACGAGGCCTTACCGAAGCTGAAAGAGGTGCTCAAGGATCCTGACTTGGCGAAGCAAGCCATTGGGGCGATGGGCAACCTTGGCAAAGAGGGCATTCCGTTGTTTGTTGAGATCTTGAATACGTCTCCGGATCTCGAGGTGCAAGCCGCAGCAGCCAAGGGGTTGGGCCAGCTCGGCGGACTGCATGGGGATGCCTCGGTCGTGCCGCCGTTGCTGGCCAAGCTGGAGGATCCGAAGACCGACTGGTCCGTGCTCATGGAAGTGGCCTGGTCGCTCGGCAAGATCCCGGATAAACGATCGATCGAGCCGCTCTATGATCTCGACAAGAAACTACAAGCCATGCGCGATCCAGAGAATGTGCCGTTGAAGAAACTCAAAGAAGCGGTGTTCTGGGCGAT
>DATHTZ010000097.1:0-1888 GCA_035462675.1 Nitrospiraceae bacterium
TAGTCGGTCCCGACTTTCAAAAGGTGTGAGCCCAGAGGACCTCGCCGTTCAAACTGGTAAATTTCCCGCCATTCGGTGTGCTTGCTGCGCCTCGCTTGCTGGTCGAAGAATCCGCCATTGGTTGTCTCGACAGTCTGCTCATACGGCGCGCCGCTGTTCGCTGTTACGTCCACGTCAAAGCGCTTAAAGCTGAACTGCGATACGAGCAGCGAATCTGAGCTGATCGCGAAACGGTGCTGTACGGCGGCCATTTCGCCACGCTGGTGCAAATCCGGCGTAGACGGCTGGGGCGTGAACGTATTCAGACCGAGGTAGTTCAACTTTTGGGGATTGAGCATAAACGACGCCGTCATCGTTTGTCGCGAACTGAGATTTGCGTCCACTTGGTTGAACCATGTAAATCCCTCGAACTTCATGTCGCGCTGCAACTGAGGAAGGCTCTCGACTGGCGTTCGAATGAATCGATACTCAAAAGACTCAGTGAATGCGATCTTATCTTTCACGAGAGGCCCCGTAATCGTTGTCCGCGGTGTCGCAGACTCGATTCCTACAAAGTCGCCATCGCGCTTGCGCGGGCGCACAAATACGTTCTGAAGGGATACGTGGAAGTTGTTGAAGTTGCCTGTTGTGGTCTCAACCTTTGACACCGCGCCGACGTTCCGTCCATATTCGGGATCGTAGGGATTCGAGATGACTGTCGTCGATTGGACAACGTCGATCGGAAGGTTCATCGCTGGAATGCCGGTCGCCGGATCGGCGACGCTGGCGCTATTGAGCAATGCACCGCCTTGTGAAGATCGGGCTCCTTTCATGTTGATGAGACCATCCGGCCCTCGAACAACGCCGGGGATCAGCGGCAGCAGGGTGTCCGCCCGGTCGTCCTTCGTGGGGGAGTTCAGTATCGTTGATCTTGTGATTTCCGTCTGTTGCTGTGAATCCACCAACATCGTGGCCTCTGTGTCTGCATTGACGGTCACCGATTCCTTTAGAGATGCAATTGTCATGACGATGAGAACATCGACAGACTGAGCGGCCTTTACGTCGATGGTAGCCGACCCTTGAAGTCCGGGAGCGACCGCCTCAATTCCGTATCGCCCCGGGGGCACGATTGTGAAGCTGTACGAGCCACGGTCGTCGGCTATGACCTTACGGGAGACATCGACGCCGGAGAGCGTCACGGTGGCGCCCGGGATCGCCGAGTGTGTCCCGCTGGATTCGACGGCTACGACGGTTCCGCTCAGCGTGACCGTGTTTTCCTCCGCTCTGCCCAATGCTGCAGCTACGACGAGCATGAGTAACACGACCATCGCCTGTCCGCTCCAGATCCGTAAATGTTGGACCGATTCGCAACTTTTCATGTAGACGAAGTCTGCACTTTGCGGACCATTTTCGTGCGTTTCGTTAATTCAACAATCACAAGGGTTTTTCGAGAGTACTGGAGATTGCTCCAAGGTATCGGTTCGGCAGGTGACATCGGCGGTTCGGCACATGCCAACTCCCGCCGATCAACGTGGGCCACGCGACGCATAACACCGGTACCGTGCCGTGGCGTGAGGACGACTTCGGGATGGGCACACAAACTGTGTTGAAAGTGGTACGCAGCCATTGACAGACTCCGAACTGCTCCAACGGATGGGCCGATTGCAGGAGGGGCGGCGGATTTTCTTGCCTCGCTCGATACATCACATCGCTGGAAAAACCTGATGCGTTGTCGCCGCCCGGGCTCGTGGGAGTTCCAGCTGAAGCATCGCTGCCGCAATTGTACAAGGAGGCCGTCGTCGTGGCCATGTACGACTCCGATGGGAGGGCCCGGAGGGGGAACCTCCTTACTTCAGGTCTTGGGCCCTGGCGCCTTCGTCAACGAGTCAGTCGCGCGATTCTGCCGAGA